>JAGVHJ010000493.1 GCA_020056645.1 Desulfobacterales bacterium | reverse complement strand
CATCGGGAAGCATGATCGTAAATCCCAGAAAATTGAGAAATCCCTCGACTTCGGCATTGGGTTTGAAAAAGGTCCGGTAAAAATCGAGGAGACTCTTGTCATACCAGTCGCAAGCCTCCGCCTGAAGTATGGCTTTATAGAGCCGGAGGAAGGTGATACGTGATTTAAGACCAAGGGCTTGTGTCGTAAGGAATCCCAAGGGCCCGGCGGGCCGGGCATAGAGCCTTCCCCGGTAAAAAAGTTTCGCCTTTTTCGGGTTGATCTTGTAGAAAGTCATGGAACGGTCGATCCGTTTCATGACTTCATTGGCGTACCCATCGGGTCCCAGCCGATGGGAGTGCTGGCCATACTGGAAAACAAACCCCTCTTTTTCGATATAGTGAGCCCGGCCGCCCAGCCGTTCTTTCTCCTCGATTAAAAGAATTTTTTTTCCCTTTTTTGAAAGCAGGGCTCCGGTCGCAAGCCCGCCGAATCCGCCTCCGATCACGACGACACGATCCATCTTTTCCCCCATCTTACGGTGAAACTGATTGTTAATTAAAGCTTGTTCTTGCCATGGCGCCCCTAAACTCTTTATTTTCCCTAAAGAATACTATATGATTTTTTAAAAAACCATATTGTTCTTTTCTTGAATCTGGGAAATACCAATGAATCAAAACACCACCTATGAAGCCCTTGAGCAGCGAATCAAGGAACTTGAGAGTGAGTCCACCCTCAGGAAGGAGATCCAAAAAAATCTTCTTCTGTCAGAAAAAAAATGGAACTCCCTTTTAAAAGGTGTTCCCATCCCCATCTACATATGGAAAAGAGCGGAAGAGGATTTCGTTCTGACCGATTTCAATGACGCGGCCATGGTGGTTACAAAAAACCGGATTGGAAAGTTTATCGGGCACAAGGCGAGCGAGATGTACGCCCATATGCCGGAGATCCCTTTGGATATCGAGAGCTGTTTCAGGACAAAAAAATCGGTCCAAAGAGAGATGGTCTACCGTTTCAGGACAACCGAGAAAGAGAGAATCCTGACCATGACCTGTGGTTTTGTGCCGCCCGATTTTGTGGTGATTCACACCGAGGATATCACCGACCGGAAACAGGCCGAACAGGCCCTGAAAAACACGCTGGACCATCTGGAGTTCCAGGTGCAAGAAAGGACAAGAGATCTGGAGGAGATCAACCATTCGTTGCTGGAAGAGATCCGCGCCCGGGAAATGGCCCAGAAAAAAAGCCGGAAGAATGAAGAACGCTACCGCTCCTTGACCGATGAGCTTCCGGATGTGATCATTCGGATTGATCGGAACCTCCGCTACATGTACGTGAACCGGGCCGTGGAGCGCTACTCAACAACCTCCAAGGATCGGTTTATCGGAAAAAGCGTGTCAGAGATAGGGCTTGAAACGAAAAACATCGCCCTGCTGGAAAAGATCTTCAAGGAGGTTTTTGACACCGGTGAAATCCGGCGGACAGAACTGCATCATCAGAAAGATATTTGGTTTGACTGGCTTTTCATTCCCGAAAAGGGGGATGATGGATCTGTTCAGACGATTCTTGCCTCGGGACGGGATATCACGGCTATAAAAAGGGCGCGCCTGGCCCTTGAGAAAAGCGAAAACCTCTTTCGGACCTTTGTGGACTCCTCCCGTTCCGGCATTTTTATCGTTCAGGGAGACCATTTCAAATATTTCAACGACACACTGGTCGAAATCAGTGGTTACACAAGGGAGGAGCTCCTTGAAATGCCCTACTGGAAGCTGGTGCATCCAGACATGCGGGATGAGATCATTGAGCGGGGAATGCGGCGTCTTGCGGGAGAGGACCCGGTCAGTCACTATGAGATCATGCTTCTTACCAAGGAGGGTAAGACCCTCTACTTCGATCTGGCGGCTGCGATCCACGAGTTTGAAGACAAGCCAGCGGTCTTTGTGACCGCCTTCGAGATCACCGAAAGCAAGCTCGCCAAGGACGAGCTCAGGCAGAGCGAGGAAAAGTACCGAACCATCATCGAAAATATCGAAGAGGCCTATTTCGAGGTGGATCTCGCAGGGAATCTGACATTTTTCAACGACGCCCTGTGCCGGATTATCGGCGGCGACCGGGAGGAACTCATGGGGCTCAACTACCGTGACTTCACCACCGCCGAGATGGGCGAAAAGATGTTCCGGGTCTTTCATCAGGTGTTCAAGACAGGCAACCCGGCGGTTATCGCCCACTATGAGATCATCACCCGTTCAAACGAGACCGTTTTTGTGGAGTTTTCCACCTCCCTCATCCGGGACAAGGCCGGTCTTCCAAAGGGATTCCGGGGAATTGTCCGGGACAACACCGAGAAGCTCATGGCTGAAAAAGCCAAAAAAGAGCTGGAACACCAGCTGCAACAGGCGTTGAGGATTGAGGCCATTGGAACACTCGCAGGGGGGATAGCCCATGATTTCAATAATTTATTAACCGGTATTCAGGGCAATCTCTCTATTCTAAAAATCCGTAAAAAATCCGATGACCCCGAATACAAAAAGATTCTGATGATTGAGGAGCTGGTTCAAAGCGGCGCGGAACTCACGCGGCAGCTCTTGGGATTCGCCATGGGCGGCAAATACGAGGTGAAGCCTTGCGACGTGAACGAGGTTATCGAAAAGAGCCTGAAAATGATCGACCGGACAAAAAAGGCCATCACGATCGAGAAAAAATATGAAAAGAGTGTATGGATTGTCGAGGCGGACCGGGGGCAGATCGAACAGGTGCTTCTCAATATATTTGTGAACGCGGCCCACGCCATGCCCCATGGCGGCAAACTGTCGCTCACCACGGAAAATGTGCGTCTATCGGAAAAAGAGGCCCTTCTGCTCGACCTCCCTCCGGGGAAATATGTCAAGATCTCTGTGGCCGACACCGGGACCGGCATGGATGATAAGACCGCCGAGCATGTGTTTGAGCCTTTTTTTACGACCAAGGAGATGGGCCGGGGAACCGGTTTGGGGCTGGCCTCCGCCTATGGAATCATCAAGAACCACAACGGCGGCATATCCTTGAAAAGCAAGGTCGGGGAGGGGACCACCTTTTTTATCCACCTGCCCATATCGGAAAAGAGCCTCTCAAGGGAAGAGTCGCCTGAAATCGAGTTGAAAAAAGGCCGTGAGACCATTCTTTTTGTCGATGATGAAAAACCGATCCGGGACATCGGGGTTGAACTTTTAAGCGAGTTGGGCTATCAGGTGATTCCAGCCGAAAGCGGATTCAAGGCCCTTGACTTTTTTAAAGCGCATCGGGGAGCGGTCGATCTGGTTATCCTCGATATGATCATGCCGGGCATGAACGGCCGCGAGACCTTTCACGAACTTAGAAAAATTAATAAAGAGGTGAAGGTTCTTTTACAGAGCGGGTACAGCATTGATGAGCAGACCAAGGAGGTTCTTGAAACAGGGGGCGAGGGGTTTATTCAGAAGCCCTTTTCCCTGAAGGAAATTGCTCAAAAAATACGGTTAATTCTGGAGTCTTGATCGATTGGGTTACACAGGAGTGGATGTCAATGTCTGAAAAGCGGTTTCTCTTGAGATGGTCCGGCTGGTTTTTATTCATGAATTTTTTTCTCTTTGTGGCGCTCATGTCGAGGTATCTCACCTATGCGGGAAGGATCGAAGGGGTCTTATCCGCGTTTTATGTGCTTCTGGCCCTCTCCAGCCACGTGGCGAGCCTCCTTTTAATCTTTTTCCTTCTCTGTCTGTTGCCGGTGATTCTTGTTTATCCGAACCGGAAATGGCTCTTTTCGGCGGGTGTCTTTCTGATCACGGCGGGCGTCACCCTGCTATGCATCGATTTTGGGGTGTACAGCCAATACCGGTTTCATCTCAACCGCATGGTGATCTCGCTTATGTTCGGCGCGGGATCGGAGGTATTCGATTTTCCGGTGGAGATGTACCTTTACGGCGTGTCGGTCATCGTGGGCGTTCTGGTGTTTGAGTCGGCCCTGGCCCTTTTCGCCCAGAAGCTCTCCCGGTCGGCCGGGGGGAACCGTCCCTGGATCAGATGGGGAGCGGCAAGCCTTGTCCTTTTCGCGTTTCTGGGAAGCAACTTCATCCATGCTTGGGCCAACGCGGCCTACTATCGTCCCGTTGTCTCCATCACCCGGCACATCCCTCTTTACAAACCCTTGACGGCCCGGCGATTCATGGAAAAATATGGTCTGGCCGATCTGGAGCAAAATAGAGAAATGAGCCGGTTGGGCGGAAAATCAAGCGCCCACGCGGTCTCATACCCGCTCTCTCCCTTGACCTTCGGCGCGAGTCAGAACCAAAAAAATATCCTCTTTATCGTCGTCGACTCCATGCGCTATGACATGGTGTCGGCGGATATCATGCCGAACACGAAAGGATTCCTTGACCGCACGCCATCAATTCTTTTTGAGAATCACTGGAGTGGTGGAAACGGAACCTGGACCGGCGTCTTCACCTTGTTTTACGGGGTTCTGGGCTCCTACTGGACCGTCATGGAGAATGAGCAAATCGGCCCCCTCTTTATCCATACCTTGCTTGATAAAAAATATCAGATGGGCGTTTTCGCAAGTTCCAAACTCACGGCTCCCGCCTTCAACCAGACGGTGTTCCGGGAGATAGAAAACCTGAGAACCTATTCGGATGGAAAAACGGCGTGGGAGAGGGACAGGGACGCGCTGGGTGACTGGAAAGCATGGTTTGAAGAACGGAAAAAGGAGACCCCTTGTTTTTCTTTTCTCTTTTTCGATGCCGCCCACGCATACTCTCCTCCGCCCGATCACCCAAGGCCCTTCCAACCATCGATTCCAGAGGCGGAGTTCCACAAGCTGAACGCCTCCTATAATCCGGTCCCCTTTTTCAATCTATACAAGAACGCCCTTCACTTTGTCGATTCTCTGATCGGCGATGTCTTGAACCAACTGGCTGCTTCGGGGGCGCTGGATTCCACCGTTATCGTGATCACGAGCGATCATGGTCAGGAGTTCAACGATAATGGCAAGAACTTCTGGGGACACGGTTCCAACTTCACCAAATATCAGCTCCGGGTGCCCCTGGCCATCGTCTGGCCGGGAAAAGGGGCGGCCCGTTACTCCCATGTATCGACCCATGTGGATATCGTCCCCACCTTGATGAGCGAGCTTTTTTCCTGCCAAAATTCCATGGCGGATTACAGTAACGGCAGGAGCCTTTTCGACACGTCGCCCCGGAAATGGATCTTCGCCGGGGGAACCGCCACAGACGCCATTGTCGAGGCCGACCGGATAACAGAAACGAACGCGCTGGGCGACTATGAGATCTATGACCTTGCAAATGGGGTGATAAAAAACGGGTCTCTCCGGAAAGATATTATTCAAGCCGTTCTGAAGGAGAAGAGCCTTTTTTTCCGGAAAGAGTCTTCTATTGAGACCGCTTTTCGATAGCGGCCTTTTCTGTTATTGCGTCCTCTTTTTTGATGAAAAAACGCCCTTTTTTGCCGCAGGCCCACCATGCCCAAACCATTTCCGCCCTTTCGATCCTGCATATTTTCGGTTTTGGAAAAATTTCCGAGCCATCAATCAGATCAATCGTGGGTTTTTGTCTGAAACAGGCCAAAACATCATTATATTCATTGGCATAGGCGCACTCCGCGCAGATGGGTAAGGGGATGGGGGCGATTTCATCTCTCTTTATATCGTCTTTCTTCATAAATGACCCTGTCCTTAAACTCGATGTTCAAGTTTTTGTTAATTTCCCCAACCCCGGCGTTGGAAAAAAAATTTGATCCTCCAAATACCTCATATATTCCTGCGGTCAAAATTTTTTTCCGCCTTGGATTTGAACAAATTTCCTAAAAACTTGAAGATCGAGTTAAAGCATATTTTCCTTTGGCTCTTTTTCAAGGAATCGGAAAAACGCTTGAAAAACTGAAGGCATTAAGCGAACCAGGGAAAAAAATAGTCCTCCCTCCGGTTCCCGGCCCTTTTTCTCTATGTAAGGCAAAAATCGCTTTTAATGTAAAGAAAAAAAAGAGCCCGCCGATAAGAGGGGAAACATACCCGGTGATAAAAAGGTTATGAAATTGAAAAACACCCCCATTGCAATTCTGATCGCGCTCTTTTATTTCGGAACCATTCCCTTTCGAGCGGTCGCTGAGGATTGGGTCCATCCGGCCATGCGGAACCAGTATCCCGGCTATCAGAAACTGGAAGACCGGAAAGCCAACAGTCCGGACTGGCGGTATGCGACCAATAGGCCCCAGGGAAATATCCATGGCGGGGGCACCGTTCAATACCGGGATTATCAACCCGTCAGCCGGGCGCCTTCCCAGGCGAAGGCGGTTACCTATCGGCGGCCTTTCCGGACCAGTGGAAACGGGGCAAACGGGTGTAATTGCCCGGCCTCTTCATTCTCCTCTTCCAATGAACGGTGATGGGGTCTCAGTCCTTCGCCTCATTTCTCTCTTAAAAACAAAATTCATGAAGATTATTCTTTTTTTTCGTGATATACTTTTTCGTCTTTTTGACCACAAGAATGGTTCGGCGACAATAAGCCGCATTCATTAACTTTTACCGCTTAAATCAGGAGTCAGATGCTTCAGACACTCAAGAATCTATTCTCCCATTCCCTGGACCACCCCGGCGCTAGTTCGGGAATCATTCAGGAAAAGCCCGATTTCAACGAACTTAAAAAGAGCAACATGATGATGATCGACATGCATGTGCATACCCGCTTTTCAGACAGCTACTCGCGTGTGTGTAAAGTTCTGGCGAAAGCGGAGATGCTGGGCATCGGCGTCGCCATCACCGATCATAACGAAATTCAGGGTGTTCTCAGGGCCCACGAATTGAATCCGGATGCGCCGGTCATTCCCGGAATCGAAGTGGGAACCCTCGAAGGACCCCATGTCCTTGTCTATTTTTCAGAAATCTGCGAGCTGATCGATTTTTACCATACCCGGATCGCTCCCTATAAAAGCCTTGACCCCTATACCAACACAACGGTCGGCATAAAAGATCTAGTGGTCGCGGCCAGCCGCTATGAGTCTCTGGTGAGCGTGGCCCATCCCTTCTCCCATGCATACACCAATGTGCCGCGGAGCATCATGACCGGAGTGACGGACCCCTCCTTTTTCGATTACGTGGATGCGGTGGAGGTATTGAACGGCGCTGTTTCAAAGCGCAGAAACAACCAGGCGTCCGATTTCGCCGAGAACCTGCACATGCAGCGCACCGGCGGAAGCGACAGCCACTCCCTATTTGAAATCGGCTCCATCGTCACCTGCGCCAAGGCTGGATCGGTCAAGGCGTTTTTAGCGGCCATTAAAGAGGGCCGGAATAGGGTCATCGGGAAACCCGTGGGCCGGGTTCGCCGGGTCCCCTCTCTTGCGAAACTTTCCCACAAGCACCTTCAGCACCTGGTTCCGGCCATGTGCCGCCAGATGGAGGCCTATTTCTGCGGAGAAATGGAATACACCGATACCCTCATCGCCCATAAGATCGATATGATCAAAACAGAGAGCCACCACTTCCTGACGCGAAAGCTCCATCTGTCACAGGGGTGGAGAAAAGAGCACAAAAAAGCGCCGGTCACCATTTAATCGGCCCTCTCTTTCCAAGGAATGGCCATGAACGATTATTCAGAAAATCTCCTGGTGCACTTCAGAAGGGTCGAGAGCCTCAAGGATGAGGCAGTCAATTACGTATCCGTGGACCTCAACAAAAGGCAGCTCTGCGACCTGGAACTGATTCTCAACCGGGCCTATTACCCTTTGAAAGGATACATGGGGCGGGAGGAGTATGAATCGGTCCTTGACCAGATGCGGCTTACGGACGGCACGGTTTTTCCAATGCCCGTATCTCTGGATGTGGGCGAAAAGGTCTCCGCCGCAATAAAGGTCAACGATAAGATCGCCCTCAGGGACGAGGAGGGGTTTCTTCTCGCGGTCCTTACGGTCTCCGATATTTTTAAACCCGACAAGAAACGGGAGGCTTTTCACATCTTCGGGACCGATGATCCGGAAACCCATCCGGGCGTCAAACAGTTTCTTCATTCGGTCAAGGATCTCTACTTGGGAGGTCTCATCGAAGGAATCCATTATCCGATTCACTATGATTTCAAGGATATCCGATTCACTCCTTCGGAAACACACCGCAAGTTCTCCCAGAACGGGTGGCGGAACATCATCGGATTCCATGTGGAGGGACCCCTTCATTGCCGGGAAAAGGAGATGTCGCTTCTTGCGGCCAGGGAGGCCGGGGGAGCTATTTTCATGCAGCCTACCGTGGGGTTGAAACATCCCGGAGATCTGGACCACTACACCGCGGTGAGATGCCATCAGGCGTTCGCCAAGAAATATCCAAAAAATATGATCCTCATGGGGATCATTCCCTTGAGAAAACGGAGCGCTGGCCCCAGGGAGGCCCTGTGGCAGGCGGTGGTGAGAAGAAATTACGGCTGCACCCATTTTATGGTGGCGGAGGATCATGCGGACCCTTTTGACACGGACCCATCGGGAAAGAGATTCTATCCCCTGGGGGCTGCACAAGCGCTGGTTCAGCAATACCAAAATGAGACCGGGATTCGAATGGTCCCCCTGAAGCGGATGGTCTACTCGGAAGAGCGGGCTCAATATATTTCCGAAACCGATGGGGCGGAAGGAATGACCATCAAGGAGATGTCGAGGGAGGAGTTGAAGCGCCGTCTGGAATATGATCTCGATATCCCCGAATGGTTTTCCTGGCCCGAAGTCATCAACGAACTCAAACACGCCCATCCGCCCCGGTACAGGCAAGGCTTCACCATTTTCATGACCGGCCTTTCCGGGGCTGGAAAATCGACCCTTGCGAAGATTCTTCTGGTCAAGTTCCTGGAGATGAGACACCGTCCCGTTACCCTCCTTGATGGCGATATCGTCCGGAGAAATTTGTCGAGCGAACTCACCTTCTCTCGGGAGCACCGGGACCTGAACATCAAGCGGATCGGGTTTGTCGCAAGCGAAATCACCAAAAACGGGGGGATCGCCATCTGCGCCCCCATAGCCCCCTACGAGGAGTCCCGCCGATACAACCGGGAGATGATCAGCAAGTGCGGCGGCTATATTGAAGTCTATCTCTCCACCTCCATTTCCGTGTGTGAGCAGCGGGACCGGAAAGGCATCTACGCCAAGGCGAAGGCCGGAAAGATGAAAGGGGTCACCGGCGTCGACGATCCCTATGTGCCCCCCGCCAACCCGGAAATCATCATCGATACGAGCGAGGTCACCCCCGAAGAGGCGGCCCAGGAGGTGCTGCTCTATCTTGAAGAACAGGGTTATATCCGTTAATTCGAATAAGGGTTATTCCAGGGGAATCGCATGTAGAGTGGGGTTTAGGGAATGTTTTAAACAATGACTTGAATTTATGATAAATACCTCCTGCGGCCCGCTTTTAAAAAGCGGGGCGAATAGGTTTTTCAAAGGTGTTTATAGAACCTTTTTTACCATGTTTGGCAACCTTTTCAAAAGGTTGGCACCCGGCAGGGCCGTCAAGGCGAATCCTACCTGCGATTACCCTGAGGCTTTTTCCGGTTTTTATTGACACAGGCCTCTTTGGATACTATTTTATCTTCGACTGTTAAAGAAAAAGAGACGACTGGCATCGGGCGAATCGTTGACACGGCCCCTGCCGGATAATGAAAATTTAATCGATCAAGGAGGTTT
>JAGVHJ010000201.1 GCA_020056645.1 Desulfobacterales bacterium | reverse complement strand
GGGATAAAAGCCGAATAGATCCATATCCACCCTTTGGTTATCTCCGATTGTTCCCATAAAAAAGGCGCTCTCAAGAATTTTCCCCTCATCTCCAAAATCGAGGAGGCCAAAGAGTCTCTTGTATTGCCAGTTGGCTGCGGCCCAGAGGGTTGAAAGAGCGGCGGTGGTTTGGTCCGTGGCATGGTTTAAGAATCGGCCCTCATACCGTGCAATGGTTCCTGTTGGAGCTGATATTTCAGAAGGAATTCCGGTGGTTGCAAAGGTCGTAAAGGTGAAGGGGCCTTCTTTCACGTTTACGATCTCTTGACCCGAGATCATGTAAAATTGATGCAGGGTCGAATATTCGAGCTTTACCGGCAGGGTGAAGGTCTCGCTATTCACCGTGACCGGTTTGTTGTAATACCAGGATCTTGATCCATCGTAGGCGGCGGCGGAGAGGTCGGCTGTTTCCGTAAGGTCAAAGGTGAACGAGAGGGGGCCGCCGCTGAAATCGGCGTAATCCATCTGGATGAAATCGGGAAAGAGAAAAGAGTCGGCCTTTCCCTGATTCAAGGTGCCTGATGCGCCGTTCGAAAGCGCGATATACTTGCCGGGCATGGTGCGAAGAACGATATTCTCGTTTGGGTTGTCGCACCCCTCGCAGGTTTCTGAATCGGTTGTTTCATTATCCGAGGCCTCGTCAGAATCCGCTTCTCCTTCTTGTGGGGAAGAGAGGCCGGAGGACTGTTCGGCGGCGGAGTTCTTATCCCCCTCGACACTGAGGGCGCGGATCTGGGATGTGGAAAAACGCATTGGCGCTATGGGGGGGTCGCCGATCGATTGGATCAAGGTGCCGAATCCAGCCCGGCTGATCACCACCGATTCGGAGGCGTTGGTCACGACGATTCCCTTTCCGCCTTCAAAGAGCACGCTCAGGGATTCGCCCTCCACCTTGCCTGAGAACATGGAGCCCCGGATACCGATGGTGGCGGAGAGTGCCTGGGTCTTGAATTTTTCTGGAGTCGCCTTGGTGATGGCCCCGCCCATGACCCGGAAGACCCCTTCGTTGATTTTCGCGGTCATGGCCCCCTCTTTCTTCTCCGGGTTCCACTGGTACTCGGGGATAACCAGTTCGCTGCTCTCCCCAAGACTTATGATGGTGTTGTCGAGAAATAGAATCTGGGCCCGTCCCCGCTTGCCGGTCCGGATCGTGTCGTTCAGGAAGACCGGACTCTCCATCTGAAGCGGTCGGGTCTCACCCGTGGGGGTTTTTGCCGAGACTTCGCCCCTTGCGGCGATGATTTTTCCGGAAGGCGCCTCTTCCGCGCAGAGAAACAAAGGAGCAAGGAGGATCGTCCACACCATTGCTATCAATGCTGTTTTGTAAATGCTTATCTTATTCATCACACCATCCTTTTTTGTAACTATTCAGTATGGCCTTGCTTTAGCCAGTTCAGCAAAAAACCAAGAAGCTCCCGAAAAAAATAGGGAACGAACAAAACGGGCTTTTCGCCATCTTGATGAATCGCTGCTGAATAGTTACCCTTTTTTTTCATTTCCAACCATGCCCGTTTCGGCGATTGGGTGGCCCGGACGCTTTAAACCCGTAAACCACGCCCAGACTTACCGTTTGTTTGTCATAGGTGTAAAGCGAATAGGTCGAGTCCGAATCGATCAAGGTCGCCATGATCTGACCGGAGAGGGAGCGGCCGTTCTTCCCGGATCGCCATATTTTTTTAGAAACGCCCAACGTTCCGGAGAGGTATTTGTCTTCACGGACCTCAAGCGCTCCCGGTTCAAGGCCTTTCTCAAAGGTCAGATAGGCCTCGTCGGGATCGAAATAGCTCGTGAACCGGTAAGAGAAGATCGCGGAGATCGTCACATCCCAGGGAAGCTCCCGCATCACGGAGAGGGTCGTTCCGATCCTCTCGAAGGTGTTCCAATCCTCGTCCGCCTCTGTTTTCTCCCCGTCGATGGAGAGGGTCACCCCGGTTTTCCCGGTGGAATAGAGGAGGCCCGTATTGAGGCCCATGGTGTTTCCATCTTTTTCATCCAAGGGATTCTCATAATCGATCACTTCCCATTTGGCCATCAGGAACGCGCTCAGGGATGAAAAGAGGGGGTGGGAGAAAGAGAGCCCCAGGCCACAAGCATCCATGTATGAGACGCCATCCAGCATGATATAGGTGTAATAGAGACGGGTATCGATATCTGCTTTCATCACCTTCAGGGAGGGGCCGGTTCCCAGGGAGAGGTAGTTCAGGTTGAGATCTGTCACCTCCTGGTAGAGGGAGTGGTAGGCGGTGCCGGATGTTTTCCAGGAAAGACGTTGGTTTTCAAATGCGTACCGGTGGTTGAGCTGGCCCATGAGGCTCAGGACCACATCCTCCTCCTCGGTGGTGACGAGCGCGCCCGATGTGAGTTGCTCGAGAATTTCAAAATTGACCTTCGGGTTTGAAGAGAAGGAGTTGGCGTTAGTGTCATAGGCGGCGTCAAAAGAGAGAAAGCCGTTTAGGGCGTGGCGTTTTTCTCCTTGATCCATATAGTCCAGATACGCCTCGATATTTTTCCGGACCGCTTCGGGCGGGTGGGTCGAAAGCACTTCATTGAAGAGGCCCCGGGCCGCCTCGGTCGACCCCAGCCGGATATGGCATCTGGCCATTTCGAGTTTGGTCCTATGGTCGTCGGGGGTTTCTATGAGAATCCGGTCAAAGGCCATGAGAGCCGTTTCATAATCGCCTTTTTCAAAGGCGGCCCGCCCCAGAAAAAAATTGATCTCCCGGTTTTCCGGATTCTCCCGGAAAAGCTGGCTGAAAATCAAAAAGGCGTCGTTATAAGCCCCGGCGTCGAAAAGCTCCTTGCCGGTCTTGAGCCGCTGGTCGCTCTCCTTTTCTCCCGCGAAAATCATTCCTGAAAAGGGGGGGACTATTATTAAAAAAAAGAAAAACCCATAGACCGTGAGTCTATTCTGAAGCGACATTTTTTTTGAAAACCGTTTGCACCTTCTCATGTAAGAGACCTTTTCCTTTCAGAAAGCCATTGGGGGGCATCTGTTCATTATTCCCTGGAGAATCGGGCTGATCCGGAACACGCTTGAAATCAATAAAATAAAAGGAAAAATATAACTATTCAGCAGCTATTCATCAAGATGGCGAAAAGCCCGTTTTGTTCGTTCCCTATTTTTTTCGGGAGCTTCTTGGTTTTTTGCTGAACTGGCGAAAACAAAGGCCTAAAAGCCTCAAACCGTTTGCCCTTTTTAGCGCAAAAAGCCTTCGAATCTCTCATCCGAAAAAAAATAAATGTCACTTCACAAAAGGGCCTTTTTGCCACTAAAACAAGGCCATAACTGAATAGTTACGGAAAAATTCGGGTTAATGCAAAGTCAAATTTTTTTTTGCGGACGCAACCGGCGATGGAGAAAATTTTTCCATGGCACTGTTCCGTCTGAAATGGAAGGTATTATAATCCACTTCCCTTCATGATGCAAATTTTAAATCCGGTCCCGCAGGGTAATTGCATGTAGGATTCGCCTTGACGGCCCTGCCGGGAGCCAACCTTTTGAAAAGGTTGCCAAACATGGTAAAAAAGGTTCTATAAACACCCTCTAAAAACCT
>JAGVHJ010000452.1 GCA_020056645.1 Desulfobacterales bacterium | reverse complement strand
CATTTCGGAAGATAAGGTGAATCGCACCCTGACCCTCCTTTTAATGATCGTCAAGAAAAAGGATCTATCGCCCTATCTTGAATTGAAACATCTCGTTCATCGGGGCGTTTCAAGCATTGGAACCAGGCCCGGGGGGCTTATTAATTATTTGGGCAAAATCAATATTCTCGCGAATCACTCCTGGTACTGGGTCATCCATCCGGTGGAAAATGAGCGGTGTGAACTGAATGGGGTCGCCAACCAGGTGCTGAAATATTCCAGAATTGTCCATTATAAGGATCTACAAGAAAAAATTTTTTATGAAGAACTGCTTCAATCCGGTGATTTTTTAGGCCGGCCCCCCACACCGGTCACGCTCTTCGTCCTTGATGAGATGCTTTTTAATCATCTCAACACCTGTTGTGATGGATGGGAAGAGGTCAACCTCACCTACCTTGATTTGTCTGCGAACTCCCTTCTTCCGGACCCGTCATACGCATCCACATATGGTCTTGCGCTGAAAGGTCAAGAAAAGGTTCCGATGGAGATCAATTTTTTGCCCCAAGCCTATCGGAAAAAACCAAGCAGAATGGCCTTTTATACGATGATCGCCCTGAGCGTCGTCCTGCTCATTTCCATTGCGGCCTTGGGGGGTGGTTATGTCATGCGAAAAAATCAAATGCTGAACAAAATTGACAGCGAGCTTGCAACCGTCGCGAACGACGTGTTCACCATCAGTCAGATGAAGGCGGAGATCGATATTCTGGAAAAAAGGGTTCTGGTCCTTGAAAAAATCGCCAAGGGAACTATACCGGTTTCCGTAATCATGAGGGATTTGAGTCAGCGTTTACCAAAATCCGCCTGGTTAAAGAATCTGGAAATTTCAAATAATGGTGTGAAATTAACGGGTATGGCCGGGAAAGCATCGGATTTAATTTCCATATTGGAACAATCTCCTTATTTAAAAGATGCGGCGTTTTTATCAACGCTTGTAAAAAATAACGATAACTTGGATTCGTTTCAGATCGGCGTGAAATTGGATGCGTCGGGATATCCTTGAGGCATGGGATCGATAAGGCATGAAAACGGTATCATTGAATAAGGAGCGAAAAATCATTCTTGCAGTCGGCCTCCTTCTCCTTGTCGCAGGAGGCTTGTATCGGTTTATCCCATTATTTGAGTCTGTTACGGTAGATACGCAGGCGATTTCCCTCAAAGAACGGAAACTAGCCGGTTATAAGGCCATGATCCGGTCAAGAAATGACCTTGAGGCCCGGAAAACCTTTTTGATACGCACGGTGGAGCGGGCTGAAACTTTTCTTTTATCCGGAGGCTCCTCGTCTCTGGGAGCGGTGGATCTCCAGAATCGAATTACTGAAATTTGTGAAAGAGGGGGGATCCAGGTTAAAACCATGCGGGTTTTAAAGCCAGAGCCTTTCCCAGAGGGTTTTTATATGAAGATCCCCCTGGAAGTTACGCTGGAGGCGACCATCCGGCAGGTGGAAGAACTGTTATACCGGATCGAATCCCTGGAAAAATATTTGACGCTGACAATGATCCGGATCACCTCCACGGAGGATGAAACGAAACTGAACGCGACCTTTATCGTCGAAGGGTATATGGGCAGCCAAAACGGGTAGAGAGGCCTTTTCGAAATACCATGCATACTAAAATCATCTGGTTTAATCTCTTTCTTTCTTTTTTGATTATCCCCACTCTTATTCTGCTGGTCCAGGTATTGACGGATGATTCCTTTATGAATCCAATCTTTGCGACCGGGCAAAAGACAAAAAATGGAGAGTGGCCAAAGGTCGTCATTTCAGGGCGTGCGCTTGACCCGCCCTCCTCGTTCACGACTATTCGGGAGAACAATCTCTTTTCACGGGCAAGGCAAGAGAGTCAGCCCTCGCCTCTCATCAAGGAACCTGAGCTCACCGCTCCAAAAAAATCAAAAATTGAGCTCGAAGCCGAACCGATAAAGGAGTTGCCGAAACAAGAGATCCAATTGAACGGAATTATTCTTGCCGGTGATTTAAAAGTGGCGTTTGTGAAAAATCCCGACCCGGCTTCGAAAGGGCCTTCTCAGATTCGTGTGGCGATAGGAGATACGGTTGGCCGATATCGTGTGCGGGACCTTCAACGGGAGTCGATGATTGTCGAGGCGGATTCCCAATTATACGAGGTGCGTTTATTTGAAAAGAAAGAACGTGACGCCGAGACAGGTCCAACGCATGGTGCGAAGAATAAGAGTGGCGCGATGGAACCTAAGATCGTGACCGCCGGATCAGAAGCGATCGCCCCAAAGAACGAAAAGGCGGAACCTGAAAAGAAAGACGAACCAGCGTTTGAATGGTTCAATACCCCATTTGGAAGAGTGAAACGGTTTAAAAAATAAGGGCCTATGGAAAAGAAATGAAACGATTATCCTTTGTCTTGGTAGTGGGTGTGCTTTTAATGGTTTCATGGACCGGTTGCCTCCGTCATCCGGTTTCGACGAAAGGAGAGGCTGCTTCTGTTTCCACGGGCGATAGGTCAGGCCCGGCTGCAACCCTTATGGCTCAACCTGGAATCAAAGAGGAGCCGATTCAAGGCGAGGGCCGGAAAGAAGAGGCCTCCTCCCGAAACGCCAGGGAAGAGATGGCCTACATGGAGAAGACCTCTGTTGGCTATGTGAAGAGACTCGATAAAAAAGAGTCCCTTGCCCCCCCCGAATCGGTTTCGGGAGCGCGTGCTCAAATCAAGACATTTTATGATCCAAAACCTGAAAAATCCAAACGGCGATCCAAACCCGCACCCTACTACAGCCCGGAAGAGACCGACACGCCCTCCAGGGGGAACATTGTACTCAATTTTGATGACGCGGACTTATACGAAGTGGTGAAGACCTTCTCGGAAATGCTCAATCTCAATTACATCATTCCCCAGCCGATCAAGGGGAGCGTGACCATACGGACCAAGGGAGGACTCCGTCAGGAGGATATTCTTCCCATTTTTTATCAGGTGCTTGACGCCAATGGGTTGACCATGGTGAGAGAAGGCATGCTCCATAAGATCATTGATAGTAAGGAGTCGAGCCGGCTTCCGGTGAGATTCAACGCCGGGGAAGCGGGGCGGAATATCCCTCCGGACCAGAGAATTTCGATTCAGATCGTCAAACTGAACTATATTTCCGCGACCGAGATGACGACCATTTTGAAACCTTTTATTTCGCCAGATGGGACAATCGTGGCGCATGCGGATTCAAACACGATTCTTTTGGTGGACAAAGGTCTGGTGATCCTAAAGGCCCTCACCATTATTGAGACCTTTGACGTGGATATGTTTGAACAGACCGCCCATCGGTTCTACCCTGTGAAACATGTGTCTGTGGAAGAGGTGTCGGGATCTCTGCTGGAAATCTTAAAAGCCTATAAGCGTGATCGAGCGGGAGATGTTCAGATTATCCCCCTGCCCCGACTGAATATGATTCTGGTGATCAGCGCCGACAAAAGCATTTTCCCACGGGTGGAGAGTTTGATTTATCAGTTGGATCAGTCCAATGACGACGTGGAAAGAAAAATTTTTGTCTATTTCGTAAAAAACGGCAAAGCTGAAGACCTCGCGGGTATTCTCGGTTCTGTCTTCACCGGAACGGTCAACGAGGATAGCCTGAAAAAGAAGGATAGTTTGATGGATCCCTCTTCCGAAAAGAAGCCCGATGAAACCAGGTCGCTTTTTAAGAAAAAAGAGAGCCTCTCCAAGGAAAAAAAAGAGGGAGCCTCCAAGGAAGAGGCCGGCGGTTCATCCACCTTGAGAGGAGAGGTCACCATCACTCCCGATATCATCAGAAACGCATTGATTGTCGAGGCCTCTCCCGCGGACTACCAGATCATTGAAAATTTGTTAAAGAAGATCGACGTGCTTCCCCGTCAGGTGCTCATCGAGGTGATGATAGCGGAAATTTCCCTTT
>JAGVHJ010000476.1 GCA_020056645.1 Desulfobacterales bacterium | reverse complement strand
ATAACCCGCTGAATTGTAAAGAATACTATAATCCCAAAGTATGCGCGTTCGTGAAAAAAGACAAGGTATGCCTTAAGAAAAAGAAACCGAAGAATAAATTGGAAGAAGATGAAGAGGCCGACACCCTTCAGAAAGCCGCAGCACACCCCTGATGGGGCCGTTACATCCCCGCCGCCCTCCCCCGGCAGATATTACGCATGCCCTGCGCCATCCGGAATAGAGACCGGATCGATTCCCAGTAGTCCCATCGCCATTTCCCATCGTTCATCCGCCGGTGTATTGAAAATGACCTGTTCATCCATGGGGCAGATGATCCAAGCGTTTTTTTGAATCTCCGCTTCAAGCTGTCCAGGAGCCCATCCGGCGCATCCGGTGGCGATCAGGTATTTTTCGGGCCCCTCACCCCTGGCGATCGCCTGCAAGATATCAATGGTGCTGCTCATGGCGAGGAGTTCCGTGATGGGGAAACAATTCTGCCAGTGAAAGGGCTGGCCGTGAAGCACGAACACGTTATATCTCTGAACAGGACCGCCGCAATGGATGTTATGGCCCATGGCGCTCTTCCTATACTCAATATCGAGACCATCGAAGAAATCTTTTTCCGTGATGTTTTCATGCGGCTGGCTGATGACAATACCAAAGGCCCCTTCTTCCTTATGTTCGCAGATACAGGTCACCGACCTTGAAAAAAAAGGATCGGTCAGGTTTGGCATGGCGATCAGAAGATGGCCTTTATAGTAAGATTCGTTCATTTTCATCTCCAGAGACAAGAAAATTTCACAATCTATTTGGGAGCCGTTCGGATTTTAACGCCCGTATTTATCTTCGTACCGGACGATATCGTCTTCTCCAAGGTAGCTGCCGGTCCGGATTTCGATGAGTTCAAGGGGGATCTGGCCGGGATTTTCTAGCCGGTGGATCACGCCTAGCGGAATGTAGGCGGACTGATCTTCGGTTAACAAAAAAGACTCCTCTCCTCGGGTCACGAGGGCGGTTCCGCTCACCACAACCCAATGCTCGGCCCGGTGGAAATGCTTCTGAAGAGATATCTTCTCCCCGGGTTTCACCGTCACCCGTTTGACAAGAAACTTATCGGAGATATCCATGTTCTCATAGGAGCCCCACGGCCGGTAGACTTTTTTATGGGAGATGGTTTCTTCCCGTTTGTCCAATTTTAGCTGATTGACAAGGTGCTTCACGTCCTGAACCCGGTCTTTGGGAGCAATCAACACCGCGTCGGAGGTCTCCACCACGATGAGGTTGTCTATCCCCACGGCGGCGACGAGCCGGTCATTGGCATGAATATAGGAAGACTTCACGTCGTGAATCAGGACGTCTCCCCGAACCACGTTGGCGGAAGCGTCTTTTTTTCCTACCTGCCAGAGGGCGTCCCACGAGCCGATATCGTTCCAGCCAGCATCCAGGGGAACGGTAATTCCCCGCGCCGTCTTTTCCATGATGGCGTAATCAATGGAATCGCTCCGGCACGCCTCGAATTTTTTTTTATTGAGCCTGAAAAAGTCGAGGTCCCGTTCTCCTTGCTGAACCGCCGCCTCACAGGCCGCGAAAATGTCCGGAGAAAAGACTTTCAGTTCGGCGATGGCTTTTGACGCCTTGAACATGAACATCCCGCTGTTCCAGGAGTAAAGACCCGATTCAAGATAGTGCCGCGCGGTTTTCAAATCGGGTTTTTCAACGAACTCCATGATCTCATAGGCCTCGTGATATTGGGCTTCTTGGGGTTTTATGAGATCTCCTTTTTTGATATACCCATATCCGGTTTCGGGCAGGTCTGGAATAATACCGAAGGTGATCAGGTAATCCTTCATCGCATAATATTCCCCGGTATTGATGGCGTCGTGAAAAACGTCGATATTTTCAATGATGTGATCCGCGGGAAGAACAAAAAGAACCGGGTCTTCCGCGCATAATGCAAGGGCCGAGATGGCCGCCACAGCAAGGGCTGGGGCCGTATTCCTCCCAACCGGCTCCAGGATGATCTCCTGGGGACGGATGCCGATCTGACGGAATTGTTCGGCGACCATGAACCGGTGCTCGTTGTTGCAGATGACGATCGGGTCGGCTATTCCCTCATAGCGCCCCAGCCGAATATAGGTATTCTGGATCATGGTTTTTTCATCGACCAGGCGCAAGAGCTGCTTCGGGTATAGTTCACGGGAGAGGGGCCACAATCGGGTTCCGGAGCCGCCGGCCAGTATCACTGGAATGATCATACACTTACCTCTGTACTGGTTTCGTCATGGGGTTAAAATGAATACATAAATAGGGGTCAACCGTTTTGACTATCAAACCCTATATCTCACCCTGGATCAATTGACAAGAGATAGATCATTTGTGCAAAGGGCCTTCTTCAACGGTATCCAAGAAGATAATTACAAAATGAAAGAGAGTGGGGTCACTTCTTGTTACGAGGCTCCGCCTCGTAACAAGGAACCAAAACCCATTTGTCCAGATTTTTAAAATCTGGCCCCCGGAGGGTAAACTCGGATAATTTAACATATTAATTTAACGTAACTATTCAGCAGCTATTCATCAAGATGGTCATACTGAATAGTTACAATTTAATTAGAATTTATGTAAGTCTTAAGTTTACCTGGGTAGCTGACCTACTCAAGTAATCGCAATAAGTTGTGGTTGCGAAACATTTAGCGCCTTCAACTAACACTAAACCTTGGGGGGTACTTGCGTCAATCAGCTACCCAGATAAGTTTATGACTTTGATTACAAAATAACGTCTGATTATCCGACGCTAACGTCTATTTTGCAATTATCTTCTCGGGTGTCTTCAACGGAGCGGACCGATAATTTTGGTTGCGAAAATCGCACCGCCATGTTTTAAAGGGTTTAAAAGCCTCGAACGATATTTCCAGCGGGGGGAGAAGGTGACACTCCCTTTACACTTGATCTTCAAGTTTTTAGGAAATTTGTTCAAATCCAAGGCGGAAAAAAATTTTGACCGCAGGAATACATGAGGTATTTCGAGGATCAAAATTTTTT
>JAGVHJ010000298.1 GCA_020056645.1 Desulfobacterales bacterium | reverse complement strand
GATGGGGCGAACCTGGGTCCGCCCCTTGAGCTAAAAAGGCATGGAAGCAACGTTTAGATGGCAACCATCAGGGGTGTCGGCAATATCGTAATCAATGATGAGGCGATTGATGTCCGGAAAAAATGTTTGTTTCCGCTTTGCCAGCAATTCGAAAATATCAAGGGCGAAATGGGAATCAGCCGCCGCCTTAAGTAATACTTCTTTTAATTCCTCGATGTTTTTCAGAAGCAATTCTTGATTGTCTCTGAACGTAATCGTGCGATTCCATATCAAAATGGCAACAGTCAGTACTAATCGCTGTTCCTCAAAATCTGCTGTTTTGTCTATAAAAGGCCTTGCATATTCGATGATGACTTCAGACATTTTTTTTTCAGATTGGATACATACGGCACTTTTTGGCCTGAACCAGCAATCTTTTCTTCCATTCTTTTTATTAGTTTTTCATGGCTCTCCCCAATAACTTTCTGAAAACGTTTTTTCTCCCGCATTTTTTTAATCCAGGATCTTGGAGCTTTTGATGATTTTTTCTTCTGTGCCATATTTCACATCGATCCCGCGATTATGCCCTGTTTTCCGATTTTCCCAGCGCCTCACTCAGCTTTTCACCCAGGGAGCCCACGGAGTGCTTGAGCGTCTGGTTATCGGAAAAGGTTTTCCACTCTCCGCTGGCGGCGTCGTCGGTCAGTTCAAAGGTCAATTTGCGGTCGGCCACGCTGATGGACTCAATTTTGACGGTGATCGGATCCCCCGTCTTCAATTTGTCGACAGATGCGGCGTCGTGATAGTGGCTGATTTTTGATTTGGGTAACAGTCCTTTCACGCCAGGGGCGAGTAAAATGAAGTATCCGAAGGGCTCCTTGCCGTCGATGGTTCCCTGAACCACCTTCCCCTTGGGGTAAAGGAGTTCCGCATCGGCCCAAGGGTCGCCGTCAAACGCCTTCATGCTGAGAGAAATACGCCGTTTGACGGGGTCCATCTCTTTGATCACGGCATTGATCACATCCCCAGGCGTCACCATATCCGTTGGCTTCGATACCCGCTTGGTATGACTCATCTCGCTCACATGAACAAGGCCCTCCACACCGGGTATGATTTCGACAAAGACACCGAACTGGGTGCACCGGACCGCTTTCCCAGAGATCGTGTCGCCGGTTTTAAACCGTCTGTAAAAATCGTCCCAGGGATTTTCCCCCGCCTGTTTGATGGATAGAGAGAGTTTTTCCTGCCCGGTTTTGGGATGGGTCTCTATTTTTATCACCGTGACCCGGACAGAATCTCCCTCTTTCAGGACCTCGCTGGGTTTTTCGACTCTGGACCAGCTGATTTCGGAGACATGGACAAGGCCGTCGACGCCGGGGCAGAGTTCGACAAACGCTCCGAAATCCATGAGCTTTCTCACTTTCCCATCAAACACGGCGCCGGGAAAGACGCTTTTTAGAAATATTGTTCTTCCCTCTTCAACCTGTTTTGCAAGAAGTTCGCGCCGGGATACCACGATGTTTTTGCCGTGGCCCTCCACCCGGTTGATGAGGAACTCGAAGGATTGACCGATGTAGCTCTCGGGGCTCTCCACAAATCGGATATCCATCTGGCTGATCGGGCAAAAGGCCCTTCTCTTGCAAATCTCCACCGCGAAACCGCCTTTGACGGCCTCTGTCACCTTTCCGGTCACGGGGATCTTGTTTCGCCAGGCGTCGGTCACCATCTCCATGTCGCCCGCGCCAGAAATGGCCCGGGATAAAATCAGCTCGCTTTCGTTAAAAGAAACGATGTAAAGGTCAAGCTCATCTCCAATCGAATAGGGAAACTCCCCTTTTTCATCCAAGAGTTCGGACTTCACTACCGCGCCATCTATTTTTGACCCGGTATCCACAAACACCGTGTCATCGGAAATGGCGATGATCGCTCCCTTGATCCGGTCCCCTTTTTTGAGGTTGCTTTCAGCCTTGTTATCATAGGCGGCCAGCAAATCCGCAAAACTCTCTTCCCCGTCAAACGCCTTTTCATCCTCTTCCTCGTTTTCTCCCCTATCTTTGGAGTGTCTATCCTGCATGGTCGTTTCCTTTTTTTAATTATCGAACCTTTAAGATCTTTCCCCGGCGATATCCCGTTGCACTCTTACCGTAAAATATATCGTGTCGTCAACCGCGATTCCAATGGACCGCAAGATCTCTTTTCGTCCCGAGACCTCTGTGTTTCTTTCCATGGACGATAGCGCCGCGCCGCGGGCTTTTGTAAACACAAGCAATTGTTTTCCCCTGAAATATATTTCAACAGGGTTGACATCGCCTTGCTAGATAAAATAATAAGAAACAACGGACTAAGAATAAAGAAAAAAAATCCTTGACTTTTGGTTTCATTTATTATCCATATTGATTAAACCAATTGCAGGCCAATGGGAAGTTACTATTTCAGTTTTTTCCAAAAGTGTATTCGGAAACGGGCAATTAGGAGGATCATCCTGACCGTGGCCGGATTAATTTTTTTCCCGGTTACCGGGAAAAAAGGAGGGCTTAGATGAGAGATGTGTATGTGATAGGGGTTCACACCATCCGGTTTGGCAAATATCTGGAGAAGAGCATCAAGGATATCGCCATTGAAACCGCGCAGGGGTGCCTCAAAGACGCAGGCCTTGATAAAAAAGAGATCCAGGCGCTGTGGTTTTCAAACTCCGGTTGGGGATATTCCAAGGGCCAGGATTGCATCCGGGGCCAGGTGGCGCTCCGGCCCATGGGGATCAGCGGAATTCCCATCGCCAATGTGGAGAATGCCTGCGCCAGCGGTTCCACGGCGTTTCATCATGCCTGGCTCAGCGTGGGCGCGGGGTTGTACGATATCACCATGGCCGTTGGGGCGGAAAAGCTCTATAACTCCAACAAAGCGGCCATTTTCGCCGGTTTTTTGGGTGGAATCGATATCGAAAACTGTGTCTCCATCGCCGAAGGATTGTCCGTATTTTCGCTGACGCCGGAAGAGAAGAACAATATCGAACGCTTCAAGGAAAAATATCAGCCCCGTGAGCCAGAGGGAGAGAAAAAACCCAAGAAGAAAAAACCATTGAAAGAAACCCTCAAGGATCTCCGGGACACGGTTGTGCTGGGAATCAATCTGGGGGAGAAGCTTGGGTACGATACGGTGAGAAAAATGCGGAAATTCTCCGCGGGCGACCACTCACCCTTCATGGATATCTATGGCTACGCGGCAAGGCAGCACATGAAGAAGTATGGCAGCACCATTGAGCAGCTTGCCATGATCGCCTCGAAAACCCATTTTCACAGCACGTTGAATCCCAACGCCCAGTATCGCTTCGAGGTTCCCGTGGAAAAGGTGCTCGCGGACCGGATCGTCAGCTTTCCCATCACACGGTCCATGTGCGCGCCCATCGGCGATGGGGCCGCCTCGGCCATTCTCTGTTCGGAAGAGGTTGTGAAACGGCTGGGGCTTATGGGCCAGGCCGTCAAAGTCCGGGCCTCCATTCTGGGTTCGGGAAAAGAGTACCCAAAAGGAGAAGAGGGGCCGGAAATCGGAGAGCGTCTGGCGAAACAGGCCTATGAGGTCGCAGGCCTTGGCCCCAAGGATATTCATCTTGCCGAGGTGCATGACGCCACCTCCTTTGGCGAAATGATTCAGGCCGAAAATCTCGGATTCTGCGGCCACGGAGAAGGGGGCCGCCTGGCCGAACGGGGCGAAACCAAACTCGGCGGGAAAATTCCCATCAACACCTCTGGCGGGCTCACCTCCCGCGGCCATCCAATCGGAGCCTCAGGCCTTGCCCAGCTTCACGAGCTGGTCGTCCAGTTGAGGGGCGTGGCCGGAAAACGGCAGGTGGAAGGGGCCCGATTCGGCATGGCGGAAAATGGGGGGGGCGCCCTGGGAACGGAAGAAGCGGCCATGTGCATGCATATTCTCGAAGCGCCTTCGAAAAAGTAACGAGTTATATAGAGAATGGAGATCGATGATGGCGAAAACGGAATTGCCTGATCTTTCAGATTTTACACCGGTTGAAAAGGTGATCATGGAGCGCCGGAGCACCCGGGCCTTTAAAAAGGAGCCGCTTCCCGACTTCATGATCCGGAGGATCATCGAGGCCGGCAGGTTCGCGCCTTCGGCGGGAAACTCCCAGCCCTGGCGGTTCGCCGTGGTGAGAAGCCCCGAGATTCTGGCGGAACTGGAAAAAGACGCGGTCAGGCTGGCGAAAATCATGATGTGGTTTCTTGACTACTCCAGAAACCGGTTCCGGCGGATCTTCCTGAAACCCTTTACAAAACTGGTCATCCGTCTGATTCCCAACGAGCTGCATCCCGTGCCCTTTGGCCTGTTGAAACAGATCGCCCTGGGAAAGGCTCCCGTGTTCCACGGGGCGCCCACCTTGATTCTTCTGATCGAAGATAGACGGGGTGTTTC
>JAGVHJ010000016.1 GCA_020056645.1 Desulfobacterales bacterium | reverse complement strand
GTTTTCGGCATGAAACATTTGGTCTGGCTGCATCCTTGGTAGGAGACGATCAACTCAAGAAAATAGGCGCCAGGGGCGAGCCTGGGGCCGACGGTCATCGGCACTGGAATTTCGACTATCCCCTCAAATATCTCTATTTTCCCAATGTAGGGGTCATCGATCTGTCGTGAAGGGGGCAAGCGCAGCTTCCCCAGCTGGAGTTCTGGGTTCCCGGAAAACGACAGGGCCACCTTATCCGCAAACAATTTATATCCGGAAGGAATGGTGATCACCATCCGTGCGGTGACCTCATGGCCGGGGATCGCCTTTCCTTCCGGAGGAAAAAGTCTTATTTCAAAAGGATCGGGCGGCTCGGTTTCCACATTGCCGTTTGAGAAAAGAGTCGTTTCGGCAAAGGAGAGGGCGTGGATAAAGAAAAGGATCACCATGCCTGACAAGACCCAACGGATACGACCTCTTTTTTGTGCAGTCAACGAGTAGTAAGACGCTCTCTTCATAGAATTCTCCATGGATCAATTAGCCTGAAAGTTCAACCGATCGGTCTCTGGCGGCCCGGATCGCATCGGCGAAAATCGATTTAACATTGTTTGTTTCAAGACACCTAATCGCCGCTTCCGTGGTTCCGCCCGGGGAGGTGACCTTGCGCCGCAGATCCTCGGGAGACTCCTTGACCTGATCGAGCAAAGCCAACGCGCCCTTAAACGTTTCAAGGGTCAGGAGGATCGCTTTTTCCGAGTCGAGTCCCAGAGTTCTCCCCGCGTTGATCATCGCTTCGATCATATAGAATACATAGGCGGGTCCTGAGCCGGACATGGCGGTCACGACGTCAAGAAAGGATTCATCCATTTCAAGGACGTTTCCCATGGCCCCAAGAATGGACCGGGTGACGGCGATATCCTCTGGAATCGCATTTGAATTACCGCTCATGACGGACATACCGCGAAGCACCAGGCATGGGGTATTGGGCATCACCCGGATAATAGGCAGCTGTTTCCGGGCCTCCTCGTTTAGTGGGCTATAAAGAAACGATTCCAGCTTTCTGATGGGAAATCCCGCGGCAATACTGATGACACATTTTCTCTCAACCATATCCGGTCCCATGGAACTGGCTATACCAGATAGAACCGCAGGCAATATCTGGGGTTTTACAGAGAGAATCACGATATCGCTCTCCTGGAAGAGGGCCTGGTTGTCACGCCCGCTTTTAATCCCAAACCGCTTTTCAAACATCCGACCTCTCTCTTCTGAAACATCGGTGACCGAGATCAGAGAGCGATCCACACTCCCTGACTGGATCAACGCGCCTGTAATCGCTTCGGCCATGTTGCCCGCACCGATCAAACCGATTCGTCTTTCGATTTCGCCCACACATCCTCCTTTTCGTTTCTTCAATTCTTGCCGCTCTCCTGATTTCCGGGCCTATCGCCCTCCCTGGCAGCTCAATTAAGGTCTCACGGAATCGGATGTCAACAACTTTCTAATGAAATCACTTGACATATTTAATGCTTATATCTTATTTTTACAACAGTTTCATTGGCTTTAACGATACAAGCCGTTCTCGACAACCATTTTTTTTCGGACAGGTAAAGGGCAGATGGGTATTATCGCGGGTAATTTTCTGGAAGCGGTTGCGGTCGTCTTGGGTTCGTTGCTGAATTTATATATATACATCATCATCGCGAGAGCTGTTTTATCCTGGGTCAATCCCGATCCGTTCAACCCGATTGTCCGATTTATCCATAATATCACCGAACCGGTTCTCTATCGCGTAAGGGAAAAGTTACCCATTGATTTTGGCGGCATTGATATTGCGCCAATCATCGTAATATTCGCCATCGTCTTTATCGACAATTTCGTTGTCGCGAGCCTTCATAGTATTGCAAGAAATTTAATGATGGGATCGGCTCTCTGAAAAAGAGGCCGTCCGGCACACACATGAAAAGGCAGAAACGATTATGAAAATCACCCCCTTGGATATTCAGCAGCAGAAGTTTAAAATCAAATTGCGCGGGTTTGATGTTCAGGAAGTAGATGGATTTCTTGAAGAAGTCGCTGGAGCCATGACCGCCGTCATCCATGAAAATGAGGAGCTTAGAGAAAGAATCCGCAGGCTTGATCTGGAAAACCGAAGCCTGAAAAAACAGGACGAGACCTTCAAAAGGGTCATGTTGAGCTCTCATAAAGTCATTGAGCAGATGAAGGATAACACCAAGAAGTCTGGAGAACTGATCATCGCCGACGCCGAAGTGAAAGCCGAAAAGATATTAAGCGGGGCCCACAACCGGCTGGCCCAGCTCCATGAAGATATCCAGGAACTCAAACGGCAGCGCATGCAGATTGTGCTTCAAATCCGCTCCATTCTCGAATCACATACAAAACTCCTTGAAATCAACAACGAAGAATCGATAACATCCGACCCAACAGATTCAAAAGTTCAGTTTTTAAAAACCCGGTAACGGGTTGCCATTTTTAATACATCTTACAATTGGAGCTATCTAAATGGCTAAAATCGATGCTTTTTTTAAATTGATGCACGAGCAGAAAGCCTCTGACCTTCACCTGGTGTCCGGTCTTGCGCCAGCTCTTCGAATCAATGGGGACATGG
>JAGVHJ010000211.1 GCA_020056645.1 Desulfobacterales bacterium | reverse complement strand
GCTCCGGTTGCGCTTTCCGAGGGGAGGGCGGAAAAGGCGGCCAGCTCTCTTAGAAGAGCGCTTGCCCTGACCAGAAGGTGGCTCGTTTGTACGAGCCGTGTGGTGCTCATGTATGCCCGGGCCGCAAGAATGTTCGCTCCTATCAGCGCGCCTACCGTGATGTGGCCACGAACCACAAGCAACGATCCGATGGCGTACAGGATGGTGCTCATGAGGCTGTTGGCGGCCAAGGTAAAGGACTGGGAACCCTCCCGGTTCTCCGAGAGCCTGAATCGGAGAAGGGCGAGCTTTTTTATTTGGTTGGAGAAGATACCATCTAAGAAAGGCTTGCCGTTGAAGGCCCGGACCGTGTCGCCGCCGGAAATGGCGGATGAGATCATGCTCTGGTGGGCCATGGAAAGCGTTGTAAGGTGATCGTTTGTTGCCTTGGTCTGATGAATGGAGAGAAATCCGGATAGCATCATGGCAAGGGTTCCTATGAAGGCGACAAGGGAGAGGATCGGGCTTAACAAGAAGACCGCCACGATATAAAAAAGGGCGAAGGGCGCGTCCAGGAGGGCTGTGAGATTGGAGGGGTCGTGGGCAGCCTGGACCGTCTGGATATTTTTCGCCATTTCCCTGAGTTTTGTCGTGTGCATGTGATCCAGGAAGCCGGCCCGGGATCGGGTGAGGCTCTCCAGAAAATCGGCATGAATGCGGGTGTCGGGCGAGAGTGTCAACCGTCCGATCATCCGGATCCGTGCGATGCGAAAGCCGTACTGGAGCGCAATCACGATCAGCATGCCTGAGGTCAGGGTTATCAGGGTTCCGTCAAACCCGTAATTGACATACCGGTTCAGCACATTGATTGCAAATATGGGCGATCCCAGGTTTAAGATGGCTATAAAAAGGGTCGCGGCAAGGGTCTGGGCGGCGGTGACCGGCTGATGGAGGAGCCGGTTAAACAATTCTCTCATAGGGAACCGTCCAACTTTTGACAGGTGACATGCGCGGGTTCCAGAAGCTCTTCGCCGCTGGAACCAATGGTATCCATTTGAAAATATTATTATTTCCCTTTTCTATCAAGGGGGCGTCACGGCGAAATTGTTGGAATCGTCATGCGCTGGGGAAATATTAGCAAGAAGCGTGCCCCACCCCTGATGAACGATTTTGTGAATCGTTCATCAGGGAGGTCTCTGCTATAGATAGGTGACCCATGAGGAGATGGGCGTTTGATCACATGGGTTCGTGGCGTTGTTTCTTTTTTGAATCGATATCCTGTTGAATCTCCTTTGCGAACCGCACGACCGCTCTATTTTCAAGCGTGATGAAAGGGTCTTGGTCCGCGTCCATGGAGAAAATAAGATCAAGTACTTCTTGGGCTTTTGCATGGTTTTTCTGATAGTTGTAGAGATCCGCAAGGCCGTATAAGGCGTAGAGCTTGGTCGGATAGACCGTGTGGGCTATCCACAACTGGTTGATGAGCGTTTCGATTTCCACACCGGCCATGCTGATCCCTTTTTCAGCGGCCCAGCCGCCGTTGGTGATCATGGTTGCGAGGGCCAGGGAGTGGCCGAAGTAATTGTAGAGGCAGTCTTCCCGTTGCCCGAAAAGGCCGTTTTCCATCATGAAATTGATATATTTCGCCTTGTGGAGGATGCTTTTTTTCTGGATCAACCGCGCCTGGCTGATCGTGGACCAGTACTTGGCCGGCAGATAGTTCGGGTCAATGGCGAGAGCCTTTTCGCCGTATTGGATGGAAAGGGTATAATGGGGGAACCCTTTCTCTTCATGCTTGCCGACAGATGTGTAAAACTGCCCGGTATCGTAATTAACCCGGCAGGCCCAGGCGTTTGCAAGCAGGTCTTTGGGGTTATTGTTCGCAAGTTGATTGAATTTCTCGACGCCTTCAAGCCCTTCCGGGGTGATTTGATCGATGGCGCTTCCAGCCCTTTGATCCCATAGGGCGAGGGCCGCCTCCCACTCGGCGTTTCCCGTCATGGGAGGAACCACATGGCCGGATTTCAACGGAGCCGCTTTTTTGATCCACGCTCCATGGACCGATTTTGCATAGTCGATGTCACCGATATAGGGGAGCACGTCGATGAGGATTTTAAAAGCGATCTTATTTTCGGGGTCGATTTTATTGGCGGCCACCGCATAGGCCTCCGCCAGTTTAAACGATTTCTCTCCTGCTTTGCCTTTGGATTTTCCTTTTAATACGTTCAGTTTTCCCTGCCACAGTTTGGGCTCGATTTTTTCCGGATAATCCGTTTCAAGTTGTGTGATCAGGGCGATCATGTCGTCGATATTTTTTCCATCCCAATGTTTTGCCCACATCTCTTCAAACCGCCGCCACTTTTCATCGTATTGGGGAATTTCCGGCGTTGACCGCCACTCCCACTCTGTTTCGGCGGCGTTTACAGCCGAACACAAAACAATCAGGCTGATAAGGGTGACAAGGAGGGATAAGATCGATCGATTTTTCCTAAAAAAAAAGCCCTTCTGGGCTAAGAAACTGTGTGTCATTTTGTAAAAACCTCCGCAAAGCAAAACATCGTTCTCCTAAAATGTAAACCATACACCTTTCATTCAAAGGTGTTTAAAAACGAACGGAGTATTCATACATTTGGAGGGATTTGTCAAGAGTTATGATGCAGGGAAACAGGGTATCGCATTTGGGACGCGCCTCCTTCGGCCCTGCCGGGGGCCAACCTTTTG
>JAGVHJ010000238.1 GCA_020056645.1 Desulfobacterales bacterium | reverse complement strand
GTCTCCGGCTTGACTGGCGTTCAAGAGAGACTTCTCTCCGTTCGAAACGATGGCGCCCTTTTTTCCAGCAGCCCCCCGGTATCCCCGGCTCACGATCGCCACCCTCATTCCTTCCTGAAGCAGGGTTTTCGCCATATAGATGGTCAAGGGGGTCTTCCCGGTTCCTCCCACGGTGATATTTCCAACGGAAATGACCGGACAGGGGAGACGCTCCTTTGTGAAAAGGTGTTTTTCGTAGCTGTTTTTTCTCAACGATACCGCGCCGCCATAGGCTTTTGAAAGGAGACCCAGCATCAAGGGAAGAGCCCCGCCGGAGCGTCTATCGGATCGCATGACACCCTCGATGGTTTTCAGAAGAGAGGCCGACATGTTTCAACGCTCCATTTTCAAATGATCGTCCAATAGGTTCCTTGTTTCAATCCGCATTGATCAGCATGTAGAGGCTCGCCAACCCCAGAAGCACGTTCGCGCCCCATCCGGCGGCCACCGGTGGAAGCATCCCCCCATATCCTAGGGAGAGAAAAAAACTGTAGCAGATCCAGTAGAGAAATGAAATTCCGATTCCGCTTGAGATATAAAAAGGTAGCCCATGGTCGATCCGGGATTTCACCGTGATGCCGATGCCCGTCATGCACATGAGGATGCAGACAAAGGGAAAGGCGGTTTTTGCAATCAGATCAACCCGGTATAGGGTTGCGTCGTATCCTTCGGCCTCCATTTTTTTAACGTAGTGATAGAGCTCCCGGTATCCCATCTCTTCGGATTTTTTGACCACCTGGTTCAGATCCTCGGGAATAAAGTCCAGGGATTCGGGTTTCTCGTCGAAAAAGGCGATACTCATCTCTCCAGTTTTCGGGTCGACCCGCTGCTCCATCCCCCCAGACAAGACCCATCCACCCCCTTTGAATTCTCCTTTTTCCGAGTCTATTCTACGGATCAGGTTGAATCCATTATCGAAAAATGTCTGGGTTACGCCGAAGATCGCATGGGTCATGGCGTCATAGAATTTGATATGGGTGATCCGCCGCTCTCCCTTGATCCAGATGTTTTTCTCTTTTGAGGTGACCATCTGTTTTTTTCGGATTTCCGTTGTTTTCAGGTATCGGGCCTGGGTCATGGCAACGGGGACGATCTCTTCGGCCATCAAAAAAAGGCACAGACTCAAGAAGAGTCCTGCGGCCAGAAAGGGTTTGAGCATCGTAAAGACACTGACGCCGCTTGTTTTTAGGGCAAGGAGCTCTCTTTTCTTGTTCATCAGGCCAAAGACGATGATCACCGAAATGAGGATGCCCACGGGCGTCAAGAGAACGGTCATGTATGGGATCCTGAGGAGAACATAGGTCAACCCCCGTGAAAGGGGGAGACCCGCCTTGATGAATCGGTCCAGGTTACTCAGGTAGTCGATGGAGATGTAGATAAGAAGAACAACCATCTGTACGATAGAGAAGAACTTCAGAAATTCACGAATGAGATATCGGTTGAGTATATTCATGGTTTGAACGTTGCTCAATATTCTGGTTTGATGGACACGCGCTTACCCTTCGGCGGCCTGGACCCGCCGGCGTCTGGATCGGCCGAAGAGGCCCGGCGGAAAATTAAAAAAGATCGGCCCCTCCTTCGCCGTTCGGACAAGGAGGAAAATGGAGATGCTTCCCATGACAATATTGGGCGTCCACATGGCGAAAACCGGCGGATAGATCCCGGTCTCTCCCAGAGAAAGACCTGCCGCCAGCATCAGATAGTAGATCAGAAAAAAAACGAAGCCAAATCCAATTCCCGACGATTTTTTAAAAGAGACCGACTGAAGGCCAAGGGGAACGGCAAGGATTCCCAAAGCGATACAGGCGAAGGGAATGGCGAATTTTTCGTGGAGCTTCATGACCGCTGAATTCCATGCTGCGCCGGCCATGGGGGCTTGAGCGATCACGGCTTTCAATTCTTTCAGGCTCATCTCCTCCTGCCGCTTCTTGTCCTTCTTGAGGGCTCCCATCGACTTGTCGAGCCCCATGTTGATTTCATAGGTGTCGAACCGGATGGAGTGGACCGACCGGGTGGAAAGGGTTGTCTGGTTGATGACTCCCTGATGGAGCTTGAGGGTATAGGTGAAGGGGTCCTGCCCGGCGATCAGGCTGCCTTTGGGGGCGACGATGGTTGCGGTCATCTTATCGTTTCTCTGGTCTTCGATGAAAATGTCCCGGAAGGTTTTGTTTTTGATATCGACCTTATTGACATAGAGCATGAGGCCATCAAAGCTGTCGTTGAAGGTTCTCTCTTTGAATCCCACCTCGAAGCTCGATGTGGCCAGATCAATGGCGAGTTTTTTATAGGAGAGGTTCCCCCATGAAACACCATAGACGGTAATAAAAAGGGTGAGGAAAAAACCGCCCATACAGAAGAGAATGACCGGCGGCAACAACTGGTAAAGGTTGATTCCCCCAGCCCTCAAGGCGATGATTTCGTTGTCGTTGGACATTTGGAGAAAGGTTAAAAGCACCCCCATCATGACCGACATGGGGATGGTGAACTCCAGGAACGCGGGCATGGAGTATATAAGGAGCCGGACCATGGCGATGATGCTTACCTTATAATTGACCACGAGATTGGTGATTTCCAGGATTTGGGCCATTAAAAAAACGAACGTGAGAAACGACAGGTTGATAATGAAGGGGGGGAGCATTTGCCTGAAAATATATTTATTGATAATCGTATCGATCTTCATTCCTAAAATCCTGCCCGGTCAAGGGTGTCGCCGGTTATCTTTCACCATGACAAACAGTTCATGCAATTAAAAAAAGCGCTCTTTTTTCAATTGGATTTGAACACTACTAAAAAATAATGAAACCCGCAAGGGGGGTGACAGGTGTTGACGAAGATCGGGAATGGGGAGAGGGGGGCGTCTTTGTGGACCCGTCAACAGACGGTGAGACGACCATCGGCCCTGACCAGGGCGTCAATGGTTGCGTAGTCCATTGACTTTATGGTATTGAGTGCAGGAGGGATAAGAACAATCGGTCACTCGATAAAACTTGAAGATCGAGCATCAAGGAGATGCCATGGGAATCTGCATCAATCATCCAGAGCGGGAAACGCCCTATCTGTGCATGAAACACAACCACTATTTATGCGACGCATGCATGCGTTGCCGGGACCCTGAACTTTTTTGTAAATTCAGGACATCCTGTCCCATCTGGTTTATGGAGAAAAGAAAGGGGCGGGCCATTGACGAGAAGGCTTCTCCAGCCGGGGAATAAATTGGGCAAAAGGGCCGCGGGCTGAAAGAGTCGTCAGGGGAATCGCATGTAGAATAGGGCTTGGTGAGTGATTTAAGTAATAGCTTGAATTGATTATCAATGCCTCCGGAGGCCCGCTTTTAAAAAGCGGGGCAAAGAGGTTTTTAGATAGTGTTGATTGAACCTTTATTTTGATATGTTTGGCAACCTTTTCAAAAGGTTGGC
>JAGVHJ010000407.1 GCA_020056645.1 Desulfobacterales bacterium | reverse complement strand
TGGAAAAAAAATTTTGATCCTCGAAATACGCCATGTATTCCTGCGGTCAAAATTTTTTTCCGCCTTGGATTTGAACAAATTTCCTAAAAACTTGAAGATTGAGTTATTGATTCTCTCTTCTCGCCTTGATGAGTTCGATGGCCTTCTTCACTTCCGGGATCACATCCCTCGGCTTGTCAAAATAGACATCCGCGCCCAGTTCATATCCCATTTTGACGTCTTTGGGCCGGGACCGGACGGTGAAAACGATGACGTAGACATCCTGGGTCGTCTTTCGTCCCTTCAGGGTCCTCAATACTTCGAAACCGTTTTTCTTGGGCATATTGATATCAAGGACCATGATATCCGGTTTCTTTTTCATGACTTTTTTCATGGCGTCGTCGCCATTGGAGGCGGTGTCCACTGTGCAATCCAGGTATGAAACCGCTTCGGCCATCAGCTCCTGAATATCAAGGTTGTCTTCAACTATAAGAACTTCGATCATTTGTCCTCCTTCGTTTCTCTTTTTAAGTTAGTTGGAAGATGGATGAAGAATAGCGCTCCCTTTCTTTCAGAGTCAAGATAAAGATAGGGAGAGTGGTCTTTAGGCACAGGTGACACGCAATCGATTTTACCCTGGTGGGCTTCAATGAATCGTTTGCAGATCGTCAGCCCCAGACCGGTTCCTCCATGCTGATCATCTTTACGTTCACGAAAAAAAGCGTCATAGATGTTTTCCATGGCGCTCTTTGAAATGCCAACACCATTGTCCGCAACCGATATAATCAACTCTTTTCCGGTGTTCTTCATATCAATGATGATGGTTCCTTTTTCATTTCCAATGGTCGAATATTTGATGGCGTTTTCAATGACATTCAACAGGACCTGCTCCACAACGCCCTTGTCGGCGTTGATATAAAAATCGGTGTCGCTTTCCGCCTGATTGAAAAGAATGTTGTGACGGTACCTGTTCATATCGGCGAGTTCGCCCGCGATACTGTTGATGAGGGACTTCATCTCAACGGGCCTGAGATTCAGCTCGAAGGTATCATTTTTGTAAAACTGGAAAAAATTTTCGATAAAGTTGGATAGCCAGGTGGTGTTCCTTAAAATCTTGTCTAAAAAATGTTGCGCTTCCGCGTTTTCTTTAAGAATATTTTTCAGCATCTGGGATGCAAAGGTGAGTGCGACCAGGGGCGTTTTTAGATTATGGGCCACCGAATGGATAAACTCCGATTTGACGTTTTCCGCGTGTTGAATGGAGAGCATGAGCCCATGCTGTTCCAGATGGAAATGGTTGGCGTGGATGACCATGCCGATCGTGATGACCATAAAGCTCATCCAAGAGAGAACCTGCGGAAAAAAGTAATAGAGGTGGTTGGTGAAAATAAAAATGAGGTAGCAGGTCATGCCTGCGATCACCAGGTAAAAGGGTCTGTATCGGAAGAACGCATAAACGAACATGCCGTATACAATCGTGAAACTCAGCACCTGATAGGAAGAGATGACCGCCATTTTAAAACGGTATCCTGGAAAGAGAAAGATAAGCGACAGGAGGGCGGCGATGGCCAATAACGCGGTCAGCGTATCATGATAGATCTTCTTTTCAGTTTTAAATCCGTAAAAAAAGAGGAGGCAAAAAAGGATGGATAGATGCTCGTTAATAATGAAAATATAGTGGTATAGCGCTCTGTGATAGGGGAAATAGGGAGAGAGCAACTGATACCCGATTCCATTGATAATCGATAGTTGAATCACTCCTGTTGTCGCGAAGCATGCGAACCAGAAATAGATCCATCGCCGCTGCCAGACGCAGGCGATGATATTGTACAGGATGACGGAGAGCAGAATCCCCCCAGAGAGACCGCCAATCAAATGGTCCCAGGGGAGGCGGTTTTCGAACGCGCCTCTCTCCCATACCCGGATCGCTGCTTTTAAAATCGTCTCTCCTTTTACCCGGAAATAGTAGGTTTGATCTCCCGGGGGCTGGATCGCGAGAAATCGGGGCGTGTGGGGAGGAAAGCGCCGCTCCGGAGCGAGCCTCTCATAGCCCGCGTAACGGCAGACCGTATCGCCATCCCGCGGTTGGTAACAGAAGTCCAGCTCATCAATCATCGACCAGGTGAACTCGAAATAGAAAGCGACCGGTTCTGAAGAGGTGTTGGTGACGTCGATTTTGATCCAGTAAGGAGCGTCAGTGATTCCCACCCATCTTCCCGCGCGGTTATTCGCCGAGAAGGGGACCTCTCCTGAAAGAATATCGTCCATCGTGAGCCGGCCACCCATATCTTCATGGATGGACAGATACTCTCCAATGCAGCCACCCGTTAGGTCTCCTGGGATGACGAGGCCTTTTTGCGCCAAGGCGGAGCAGGCCGCGGATAAAATAATAAAAATCGCCAAGCGGACCGGTCTTATTTTCATCTGTGGTCAATGATCCAGTGAATCGCATTCACCAGATTTGCGCGCCCTTCTTCAGATTCAACGTACTTCATCGCAATATCCATGATCTCATCCGAGTTTTTCCGGATAAACGCCAGCGTGGGTTTTCCCAGTTTTTCGAGCAGATTCACCGGGAGCTCTTTATTGAGCTTCTTGAAGTCCTTCTTGGATGTGAACATCTCGGAAAAGGTTTTGAGAATTTTTAAGGTTTCCACATCGGAGATGATCTTTTCAACCTTTTTCTCATACTCCTCTTTCTCGTTGGCCATCTGCCGCTTGAGCCCCATGATGCCGGTCAGAAGATCTTCCTTGAGTTTTTCATCTATAAGAACCTCGTCCTCCACATGGTCGAGATCTTCAACATTCTGGGGGCCGATGCCAAGAAACATCCAATTTGCTGAAATTCCTTCATTTTCGCATATTTCGATGGCGTATCTCAGGCCTGGATAGTTCCCTTTTTTCCATCCCCATAAAAGGTTCGACTGAATGCCCAGGTTGATCATCCAGTATTTGGCGTTCTGGGATTCCAGAATTTTAATGAACCGTTTCTGAAAATCATCTAAAACAATTTGGTTGTCTTCGGTAGTGTCCATAAAGTGTCAAACCCCTATTTTTTTTAATTGATTCAATGCATTACATTTCTGATATTCCGTAAAATACAACCGCTCTTCCTTCAAATCGACTCCTAATTATTAACTACATATCAGAATGTTAAATAAAATCAATGGTTCGAATGAAAAAAAATGGGATTTTTTATTTAAGGATGATCGACGCATCCACGG
>JAGVHJ010000015.1 GCA_020056645.1 Desulfobacterales bacterium | reverse complement strand
GATTGGACTGCTGCCCCGACACCGCGGCGCCCAACATCGGAATGAAGAACATCCGCACATCGCGGTAGCCGAACATCTTCATGCCGATGAAGTGCCCGAGTTCGTGGAAGAAAAGGACGCCGATGAGGATGACGATGTTCATCCCCTTCACCTTGTCGATCTTATCGTAATGAATCTCCGGGAAGATGAGCTGTTCCCTGATGCCCAGGGCGAAGTTTCCCCTTCCGTCAAAGGACTTTGGGGAAAGGCCCTTGAAATCCCTCACTCTCGGTAGAGCAACATTCACCAGACGATTGAAGAATTCGTACATCCTCTCTTTTCGGAGAGTGACTCTTACTCCGATGGGCATCCCCGTTCTCAATTTGAACTGGGCGATCGATTTTTTGGCTTTGGTGATGACGGCTTTCTGTCCGGTAATGAGGTTCAGTTCCTGAACGGCGGAGTCGAGGATCTTGATGTTCTGAATGGCTTCCCCCAGTCCCATATTGATGACGACCTTGTCCAGCCTGGGGACCTCCATCTTGTTCCGGTAATTGAACCGTTTCATCAGCGCGGGGACCGCTCGCTCCTGATAGATCTCTTTGATTCTGGGCATCGTATCACCTATTTATCAAAAATTTCCCCACATTTTTTGCAGAACCGGGCCTTCTTTCCTCCCTCGAGGCTCCGGTGGCCGATCCGGACGGGTTTGTTGCATTTTTCACAGAGGAGCATCACGTTGGAAATATGAAGGGGCGCCTCTTTTTCCAGGATCCCTCCCCGTTTCTGCTGTCCGTGAGGTCGAGAATGTCTCTTAATGAAATTGATCTTTTCAATGATCACTCTCTCCTTCTCCGGAAGCACTTTCAGCACACGGCCGCTTTTGCCCTTCTCTCTTCCGTTGGTCACCATGACCAGGTCTTTCTTTTTGATATGGGTTTTGGAAACGATCATTCCGAATTCCTTTCTGTTCTTTACAGGACCTCCGGAGCCAGCGAGATGATCTTCATAAACCGTTTCGCCCGGAGCTCCCTGGCAACAGGGCCGAAGATTCGGGTCCCGATGGGCTCTCCCTGAGGATTGATCAGAACAGCGGAGTTATCGTCAAACTTGATAAACGAACCATCCGGTCTTTTCACCTCTTTCTTCGTCCGGACGATCACCGCTCGAGCGACCTCTCCCTTTTTGATCTTGGAGTTGGGCAAGGCGTCTTTGATGGAGACGATGATCACATCGCCCAAGGACGCATATTTCCGGCGCGTTCCGCCGAGAACCTTGATGCACCCCAACCTTTTTGCTCCTGAATTATCGGCGACCTCAAGAATACTCCTCATCTGGATCATAATGGACTCCGTTACCGAAGGCGGATAGTGGAACGTGGAGAGTGGCAAGTGGAAAATGATTTTTTTCTGCCACTTTCAACTTTCTACCTTCTGCTTTCCAATCAGTTAGGCGGCCCGTTCAACGATCTCTTTGACACGCCACCTTTTCTCTTTGCTGGAGGGTCGGGTCTCGATCAGGAGGACCTTGTCGCCGATGTGACACTCGTTTTTTTCATCATGCGCCTTCACCTTCGTCCTCTTCCGGATATACTTTTTATAGACGGGATGAAGGACCAGACGATTGACCATGACGACGACCGTCTTATCCATTTTTTCGCTCGAAACCACACCCGTTAATGTTTTTCTTTTTCCTCTTTCTTCCATGGACCTTATTTCCCTTTGCTCGGCGCCTTCCCCTTGAGGATTGTCTTTACCCGGGCGATATCTCGCTTGACCTGGGGAATTCGCATCGTGTTCTCCAGTTGCCCCGTGGCATGCTGGAAACGGAGGTTGAAGAGTTCCTCATGGAGCTCTTTCTCTTTATGAATCAATTCACCTTCGCTCAGGAGACCGAGATCTTTTGTCTTCATAGGGGGCTCCCCCTCATGATGAACCTCGTGGAGATGGGCAATTTATGCGAGGCCAGAAGAAAGGCCTCTCTCGCTCTCTCCTCCGGGACTCCCTCCATCTCATAGAGAATTCTGCCCGGACGGATGACAGCCACCCAGTCTTCCGGCGGACCCTTTCCTTTTCCCATCCGGGTCTCCGCGGGTTTTTTAGTGATCGGCTTGTCCGGAAAGATGCGAATCCAGATTCGACCTGTTCGCTTGATGAACCGCGTCATGGCAATACGGGCGGCTTCAATCTGGCGGGCGCTCAGCCAGCCGCATTCGGTGGCCTGAAGCCCGAAGTCGCCAAAGTTGAGCGTATTCCCGCGGGAAGCGACTCCTCTCATTTTCCCCGTTTGCATCTTTCGATATTTCGTCTTCTTCGGCATCAACATCTTAAACCTCAATGCAAAATATAAATTGCAAATTAAAAAGTTAGCATTGATGAATTCGTAAAAAGTCGAAAAACAGAAAAAATGTCATTCTGAACCTTATTTTGAACTGCTAATTTTGCATTTTACAATTTTCAATGATCTTTATTAGTTAGGCGGCTCGCTCGTCTCCCTCTTTGGTCGGGTAGATCTCTCCCTTAAAGATCCATACCTTCACGCCGATGATCCCGTAAGTGGTCTTCGCCTCAGCCAGGCCATAGTCGATATCCGCCCGGAGGGTGTGCAGTGGGACCCGGCCCTCGCGGTACCGCTCATGGCGGGCCATCTCTGCCCCCCCGAGTCTTCCGGAAACCGCAATTTTAATCCCCTTTGCCCCTAACTTCATGGCAGAGGAAACGGCTTTCTTCATCACTCTCCGAAATCCAACCCGGCGTTCGAGCTGTAACGCCACATTTTCAGCCACCAGCTGGGCGTTGACCTCGGCTCTCTTCACCTCCTGAATGTTGATGATGATCTCCTTCTGGGTCATCTTTTGAAGTTCTCTTTTGAGGTTCTCGACCTCGGCTCCCTTTTTCCCGATGATGATCCCGGGCCGGGCAGTCCAGATGGACACCTTGGCCTTTTTGGCCTTACTCGCAGCCCGTTCGATTTCAATCTTGGAGACCCCGGCGTGGTGAAGTTTCTTCTTCAGATAGTCGCGGATCCGTATATCCTCAATGAGAAGTTGGGGATAATCCTTCTCCGCAAACCATCGGGAATCCCAGGTCTTGATAAACCCCAGTCGAAAACCTATCGGATGCACTTTCTGACCCAAGGCTTTGCCTCCTTTCACTTTTCATCGAGGACGATGGAGATGTGGCTCGTCCTCTTCCGGATTGGGGTGGCCCGACCCATAGCCCGCGGGGTAAACCTTTTCCAGGTCGCCCCCT
>JAGVHJ010000099.1 GCA_020056645.1 Desulfobacterales bacterium | reverse complement strand
TTGCCAAACATGGTAAAAAAGGTTCTATAAACACCCTCTAAAAACCTATTTGCCCAGCTTTTTAAAAGCTGGCCGCCGGAGGCATTGATAATTAATTCAAGTTATTACGTAAATCACTCACCAAGCCCTATTCTACATACGATTCCCCTGTCTTGGATTTGAACAAATTTTCTAAAAACTTGAAGATTGAGTATTAATAAAAATTTCCCCTTGCTAAATCATAAAAAACAGTGTGTCTGAGAATCCATGGTTTGATTCGAACGAATTGTGAATCGTTTCGGAATGGTTAAACGGGTTTATTGATGGTGGAGGCGGCAAGGATGGATTGGAAAGAGAGAGTGGCGAATTTAGATCGCAGAGAATTTATCATCACGGCCGCCAAAGGCGCGGCGGGTATTATGGCGTTGTCCCACTTCGGCTGCGGCGGTGGCGGCGGTGATAGCACTAACGATACGCCCCAGAACGACGCAGGCGACGAGGTTTCCCGAAATGCGGCCATGGCCGAGGTCAATAAAAAATTGACAGATCTTTCGGGGCTATCCGCAAGCGAAAAAACGCAGGAAATCGTTACTTACATGGCTGGGATGTCCGCATTTCAAAATGTGGCGGCCTCGGCGGAAGGAGGCGGCGTCTACGCGGAATTCAAGGAGAACGGCAAGCCCTTCATGGTCACCCTTGGCCGCGAACTGAGAAGTGAAGATCGGGCTGCCGCAACCCTTCCGGCGGACATGTTCGCCGTTTCCTCCCTCGCCGGCATGCCCATGGGCGCGGCCATGCGCATTCCCGACAGGAAAGTGGCCTGCATGGCCGCAGGATTTGATTACCTGGAAGCCGCCGGATTTGATCCGAACGCCCCCAACACCAAGGCGACCGAGCATATGGCGGAGATCGCCAACATGCTGACCCACGAGCGATCGGCATACGTGCTCAATTCACTGAATTGCACATACGAAGGTCTTAAGTCTCTCCAGAACATCAGACCTGCGGTTTTGTATCTGAATATGCATACCTGCGTGGGAGAAAATCAAATCGCCCTGGTGACCCAGACCCCATGGCCGGATCAAATCGAATCAAGTCAAATGGCCGTCGATTATTTCGCCGACATGATCGTTCCCTGCGAAGCCAACTTCATTGACCAGAACGACAATGAAATCTGGCAGACCTGCGTGGGGCTCACCAAAGAATTTGTTCAACAGTACTGGGAGTTCGCAAAAGATTCCCTGGTCTATTTCGATGTCTGTTACCTCGGTTGGGATACGGCGGGAGGCGGAGAGCCAGCTATCGCCTTTCGTCAGGCGCTGCAAAGCAAAGGCGCGGGATGTATCGTCGCATGGCGGGGAAGCTCCAACGGCAGCTGGTGCTATCCCGCGGCGAAGGTTTTCTTCGATCGCCTTCTGGGCATGAATTTAAAGCAGCCCAACACTCCCAACCAGAGACCCTTCCCCCCGGATCAGGTTTATGCGGAAATAAAGAAGAAGAACCTGGATAAGGGCGATCAGCCCACCCGCTATATGACCCTGACGCCGTCACTCCCGACCGGCGGCATGCTCGTGCCGACCATCGAAAGCCTGCTGGTTGAAGAACGCACCTATGAAGAAGAGAACGGCGAACCCGTGGACCAGAGCACCATGACCCTCAAGGGAACCTTTGGAAACGCCAACGGCCGGACCATTAAAGTAACCGTCAACGGGCAGGAAATGAAAAATCTTCAAATCAACAAGGATGCCGTTGGCGATATTGAAGAGCTCAAGTGCGATCTGCCCATGGATCCGGCCGATAAGGGATTCGCCGGAAAGGTTCTGGTCTCCGTCGATGATCATAAAAGCAATGCCGTGGCCCTTACCCTTTGGCGTTGGAAAATGCAACAGACCTTTGTTGAAAACGCGGATGGTGAAGTGATCTTCACTCAGAATGTCGAGTGGGATGTTTATCTGAGAGCCGATGTCCATCCTTACAGAACTCAGGCCGGAGGCGAGTTGAATCAGCCGGAAGCGCTCTCTTTTCGGGCGGCCCCAGGATCAAAGGTGACCTTTACCTTTGTCACGTCGGGAAGCTCCGGGCTTTCCTCCTCTCCGGCCTCCGGAACGATGCCTTATGGCCTTCGTAATGTCAGCAACATCATCAAGGGCTATATTTTCGATGGCCAGATCGACATGAAGAGCGGCAAAATCACGCTGAAAAATTTGTTCGGCTACCCTATAACCCTCTCCAACGCACCGTTGCCCATGGGCTTGTTGCCTGACCCTTCGTATATTGCAGTGCCAGGGGTATCCGACGATATAGAGTTTTATCTGGAGAGCAATTACAATATTCAGGAAGGTGATATTCTAGGGACCCTGAAAGTGACGACAACCAAGCTTCATTTTGATCAGTGTGTGCCGACCTACAAACCCGGCGACTCGGTCTCCCTGGCAGGCGAAGATCTGAATGTTCCTTACACGTACAAGGCTTAAACCACCACCCGCCTCTTGCGCCCATAATCAATATGGTCGCCTGGGGCGGGCGCTTGGTGAAATAAGGGGGATTATTTTGAGTGACGATTCAGCACCTATCGCCATAAGCGGGCCGGGAGGGTGACATGAGAGCGGATTTCACCATCGCCGCAGTCAGTTTGAACGTGAGAATCTTTCGCACTCGCGACACCCTGGACCAGATGGCCCGCCACATCCGTGACGCGTCCGGAAAAGGGGCGAGCCTCATCTGCTTCCCCGAGCTATCCATCACCGGTTACGCCCTGGGAGAGACTCTCCGGGAAATCGCCATTCCCGTTAACGGAGACGAGGTCGCTTTTCTCCAGGAGTTGGCCTCACGACACCGTATGGTCATTCTTGCGGGCCTCGCCGAAAAGGGAGCGGACGAGGCCTTATACGCCACCCACCTCGCCATCATGCCGGATGGGACACGAGGCGTCTACCGGAAACTCCATGTGGCTCCCCCTGAAAAGGATCACATCAAGCCGGGCGATGAGATTCCCGTGTTTTACTGGGAGGGATTCTGCTTTGGCATTCAGCTCTGTTATGACGCCCATTTTCCTGAATTGACAACCCGGATGGCCCTGAAAGGCGTCCACGCGGTATTCATGCCCCACGCCTCTCCCCGGGGGAGCTCCCAGGAAAAACTCCGTTCGTGGATGAGGCACCTCCCGGCCCGGGCCTTTGATAACGGCATATTCGTCATCGCCTGCAATCAGGCGGGAGATAATGGGAGGGGGCTGCAATTCCCCGGTCTCTCCGTTGTGATCGCTCCTTCGGGCGAGCTGGTTTCATCCGTGATAGGCGGCGGTGAGGATTCCATGATGATATATACCTTATCCCAAGAGGATATGAAGGCCGTCAGGAGCCACCGGATGCGCTACTTCCTTCCCAACCGGCGGAAGGATATATTCGGCGGCTGACAAAAAGCCCGCCAGGGGAATCGCATGTAGAATAGGGCTTGGTGAGTGGTTTAAGTCATAACTTGAACTGATTATCAATGCTTCCGGCGGCCCGCTTTTAAAAAGCGGGGCAAATAGGTTTTTAGATGGTGTTTATGGAACCTTTATTTTGATATGTTTGGCAACCTTTTCAAAAGGTTGGC
>JAGVHJ010000368.1 GCA_020056645.1 Desulfobacterales bacterium | reverse complement strand
TTGTCCCTTTCATCCCACTTGATGGTCAGGGGATGGGTGGTGTCGAGATGAACGTCCATCTGGGGGAAGGCTATGACGATTCCCGCTTCCAGGAAGGCCTTGTCTATGATAAAACGGATATCGCTTTCGATGGAAGATTTTTCCATCATCTGTTCGATATTGACCCAAAAGTAGAGGGTGAAGTTGAGCGCGCTATCGGCGAACTCCTTGAATAGGATAAAAGGCTTTGGGTTGTTCAGGATTCTTTCATGGTCAGAGGCGCATTGGATCAGGAGATCCCGCACTTTCTCCACGGGGGACCCGTAGGACACGCCCACATTGACCGATGCCCGCACCCGATTGTTGACGATGGTCCAGTTGACGATGTTTTTTTCAAGAAAGCCGCTGTTGGGTACGAGAATGTGAAGATTGTCGCCGGTCCTGATCCGGGTGCATCGGGCCCCGATTTCTTCGACCTGACCGATAAATCCGTCGATTTCGATCAGGTCTCCCACCCGGATGGGCTGTTCGATCATGATGATGAAGCCGCTGATGAAGTTGTTGATGAGATTCTGCGCGCCGAAACCGATACCGATGGCGATTGCGCCCCCAAAAAAGGCGAATGCGCCCAGGGGAATGTTCACGATTCGAAGAACCAGCAAGATGATGAGAAAGAGGGTGAAGTAGAAGAGAACCTTCTCGATGGCTTTTGCGGTGTTTTCCCTGAAATTGGCGTATTTCGAGACCCGTCTCCAGAAGATCCGGATCACCCGTTTGGAGGAGGTGACTCCCAGGAAAAAGATGATGATCCCCACAAAGAGCTTTTTGATGGTGACCGGCCGGTCGTCGATGACCCACACCTCGAAGTTCCAGATGTTGTGAAGGGTCGTTTTCACCGTTTGAATGGTGTGCGAAAGATCAAGAATTTTGATCCTCCGGTCGATTTCATGAACCAGCCGCTCTGTTTGCTGAAGTGTCTCGATCAGGGCGGTCACATACTCCACGCTTCGCTCGGAGAGCCTCCGTAAGGCGTTCACATGCCTTGAAAGGATCGCCCTCATGGAGGCTTCGGTTTGATCGGTGATCATCTTTTCGATGCCGATAATCTGCGCTTGGGTGTTCAGCTGATACCGCTGCTGCAAATGGATCGTTCGGTTGATCTCGTTGATCCTCGAAACGGCCCTCTCCTTCCACTCCTTGATGACCCGCTGATCGACCTCTTTTTTCAGAAGGATGTAACGGTTCTGCCAGTTTTGTTCCTGGTACTCCAGAAGCCTCAGGCGGTCTTCGGTGAATTCGATGGCCGATTGGCAGGCTTTCCGTCGGGTCTCCTTTTCCGCCGCTTCGAGTTCTTTCAGGGAGCGGTTGTCGGGATTCTTTTCTTCAGAGAGGGCCTGTTGGGCCCTCATCCATGCGCGCTCGATCTCTTTCTGTTCCTCCGCCAGTTTCACAAGGGAATTTTTCAGTTGATCCTTTTTTCCTGAAAGGGACTGGCGCTGTTTTTTCAAGTCCTCTTCATCATAGGCGACCCGCTCTTCCACCCACGATTTCCGTCGATCTAAAATGGCGATTTTGAGTTCGATGATCTCCGATTCCTTGAGCGCGCTCTGGTTTTTGATCCGCTCAAAAACAAGCGTGGCCGAGGCGAGCTCTTCATGGGATGTGATCGCCTCCAGGATCATGGCCTCTGAGACCGTTTTGGGCGCTTCTTTTCCTATCGATCGCTGATCCTTCATCTGGCGGATCTGTTTTTTCATTTCCTCCAGGCTGATGGCGGCCTCTTCCAGGGTCCTTTTCGACAGAGAGATGGCCGCCGTGATCGATTCCTTTTGCTGGAGCAGGGCGTCTTCCGTATCGAGGAGGGTGTTGTAAAAACTTAAAGAGAAGGGGGGCTTCTCTGAAATATCCATGTATTGGCCGGTTTCGAGCTTCTTTTTGAGAAGATGTTGTTCCTCGTCAAGCCCCTGTTTTTTTTTTTTCGCGTTTTCGATCCGTTGGAGGGTCGAAAGGGTGGCGAGCAATCGTGTTTCATACTCCTGTAGTTCGGGAAGCTTTAACCCCGCATCCGGCGGCGGAACGCCATTGACCAGGGCGGTCACCGGTTCAAGCCGTTTTTCGAGGGTCTTGATCCGTTCCTTTAGGTCCGCTTCGGAATACTCTTCGGCCGAGGCGTCTTGCTTGTCGCTGACCGTGTCGGATTTCTTTTCAGGTTCCACAGCCTGGCACGGGGTCAGGGAAACGAAACCGGAAAAGGCGATAAAGAGGATCACCGCAAGGCTTTGCCGGATTAAAGAGCGTTTTTGGAACCTCTTTGGGCAAAGGGAGAAAATGGCCATGTGATAATGGGGGGGCTTTATTTTCATAACCTAACTCCCATAATGGAGCATGATTTGGAAATCAATGAAAAAAACTCTTTTTTTATTCGGATTTCTTTTTCCGCGCCTCCTGTAACTATTCAGGAGCTATTCATCAAGATGGCGAAAAGTCCGTTTTGTTCGTTCCCTATTTTTTTCGGGAGCTTCTTGGCTTTTTACTGAACTGGCTAAAAACTCGGCCTAAAGGCCTTGAACCGTTTGCCCGTTTTAACGCAAAAAGCCTTCGAATCTCTCATCCGAAAAAAAAATGTCACTTCACAAAAGGGCCTTTTCGCCACTAAAACAAGGCCATACTGAATAGTTACCAGGGGAATCGCATGTAGAATGGGGTTTAGTGAATATTTTAAACAATGACTTGAATTTATGATAAATACCTCCTGCGGCGCGCTTTTAAAAAGCGGGGCGAATAGGTTTTTAGAGGGTGTTTATGGAACCTTTTTTACCATGTTTGGCAACCTTTTCAAAAGGTTGGCTCCCGGCAGGGCCGTCAAGGCGAATCCTGCATGCGATTACCCTGGAATAGTTACTTTTTAATTAAGATTGACAGATTGTATCGATGAAAATATCGTGCTGTATGCTGAAAGGAAATAAGGAACTAACGAATGAAACGTATATCTCAAAGGCCGTACCTCCAACTATTCAGAATTGCCGAATTGCCGGTATCGTTATCATGATAGACCTTAAAAAACTCCAAGAATCCCAGCACATTGAAGTCATGACCACCGGCTGTGCCGGTGGTCATGACTTGGAGATACCTGCGAAAACGTTGGAGCGTTGGATCAAGATCGCCAAAGATCATGGCAGGATCGAATTTAAGGGGAGCAAGAAAACAGGCGGCTATTTTTCAACTCACCCTGAATCAACAACCAAAAGACATGGGTAAAAATCGCGTGTAACTGGATCTTCAAATTTTTAGGAAATTTGTTCAACGCCGGAGTTGGAAAAATTAACAAAAACTTGAACATCGAGTGTAAC
>JAGVHJ010000225.1 GCA_020056645.1 Desulfobacterales bacterium | reverse complement strand
GTTCACGATGGGCGAGAGATCGTATATTTTTTCCCTTGATATTTTAAGGGAGGTCAAAACCGGCGCGCCCCGCCTCTCTGTGCCAAAAGTCGGGATCATGGCCGCTCCCTTGAAACCGGAAAAAAAGGCCGCGTTCGCCACGATCTTCGCGGCGGTGATGGCGCCCTGACCGCCCCTTCCGTGCCATCTGATTTGAATCAAATCCTGATGCATAGGCTTACCGTATTTCTCCATGCAAAAATGGTGTTTCACTCGATGATCGAGCTTCAGGCATGGAAACCGCCCATGCCCATCCTATAAAAAATCGTAACTATTCAGCAGCTATTCATCAAGATGGCGAAAAGCCCGTTTTGTTCGTTCCCTATTTTTTTTCGGGAGCTTCACAAAAGGGCCTTTTTGCCACTAAAGCAACGCCATACTGAATAGTTACAAAAAATCAAGAATTCAAAATGAAGAAATTTAGCCCGATTGTCAACCAATATTACGAAATGGAAACGCTTGATGGAGCCCTCGTGGCCAAGACCTCTCTGACTTTCACGGCCAGCTCCCGGATGGAAAAGGGTTTCGGAAGAAAAGCGGTATCTTTCGAAAGGATGCCGCCGTTGGTGATGGCGTTGGCCGTATATCCTGAAATGAAAAGGGTCCGGATGCCAGGTTTCATCTCCCCAATGAGCGTCGAGAGCTCCTGCCCATTCATCTGGGGCATCACCACATCGGTCAGGAGCAGATCAATCCCTTCCGGATAGTTCCTTACGATTTTCAGGGCTTCATCCGGCGTAGGGGCGGTGAGCACCTTATACTCGAGCTGCTCCAGCACCGATTTCCCGATTTCAAGAATCGCCGCGTCGTCTTCCACCATCAAAATGGTTTCCGACCCTCTTTTAATCGGCACCGCCGCCGCAGACGCCGCAGACGCCTCGGGCGTGGCGGCCTCGGCCAGCGGCAGATATATTTTAAAGGATGTTCCCTGCCCGGATTCACTGTAAACGTTAATAAATCCCCCATTCTGCTTCACGATGCCGTAGACGGTCGCAAGACCGAGTCCCGTGCCCCGGCCAACCGCTTTTGTGGTGAAAAAGGGTTCAAAAATCTGGCCCAGGACCCTCTTGTCCATGCCGCACCCATTGTCGCTCACGGCGAGCATGATGAAATCGCCAGGCATGAAGCCAACGTGATTCCTGCAATAGGTCTCATCAATGGTGATGTTCTGGGTTTCAATGGTGATCTTGCCTGGGCCTTCGATGGCGTCCCTGGCGTTCACCATGAGGTTGGCGAGAATCTGGTCCACCTGGGAGGGATCGATCATGACCCGCCCCTCGATCCGCCCTGGCATCCATTCCAGTTGAATATTTTCACCGATGAGCCGTTGAAGCATCTGGAGCATCCCCGAAATGGTCTCATTGACATCCAGCACCTTGGGGAGGATCGTCTGCTTCCGGGCAAAGGCGAGAAGCTGGCTGACCAATCTGGATGAACGCTTGGCCGTGTCAATGATCGTCAGGAGCTTTTTCTGGATATCGCCATCCAATTGATGGGTCATCATGATCAGCTCGGTGTTTCCAATGACAACCGACAGCATGTTATTGAAATCATGGGCGACTCCGCCCGCCAGATGGCCCACCGCCTCCATTTTCTGGGCCTGGCGAAGCTGGGCTTCCAGTTTTGTTCGCTCCATTTCCGAATTTTTCCGTTCGGTAATGTCATTGGCGACTATAATCAAGTGCCTATTTTGCCCGATGGAGACAAACTCAGAAGATAAAAGCAGGGTCAACCCTTTGCCTCCTGGGGTTTGAGCGGAGATCTCCTCATTCACGAATTTCTTTTCCGAACGCATCAGGGACCTGATTTTCATCAGCTCTGTTTCATCGGACCATAGGCTCAACGCTTCGAATCTTTTTCCAATAACCGCTTCCCGGTCATACTCCAGAGAGGAAAGGAAGTGGTTGTTGACGTCCACGAGCCCCCCCTTCTCCATATCGATGAGAATCAGCATCAACGGACTTAAATGGAAGGCCTTGGAAAATTTTTCTTCAGACTCCTTGAGCCGCATGTTGGTTGAAAGGATTTCCGCCTGGGCCTCGTTGAGCCTGTCGTTCGCATCTTCAAGCCTGGCGGCGGTAACCGTCATGTGGTCAAAAGCGTCATGCAGCTCCCGGTTGTTCTTCTCCAGAGCCTCCTTCTGGCTCTGAATGGTCGCTTCCGCTTCTTTGCGAACCGCGATCTCTTCCTTGGCCCGGGTGAGGGCGGTCTCATTGATCGCGAAAACATTCAGCGCGATAAAACAAGAAATGACGGTTGCAAATGCATTATCACTGAAAAAATCGATTACGGCGTAGTCGGGAATGGAAAGCTGATCTCTACAGCAATAGATGAATCCAGCGAGAAAGAGTAGATTCAAGAGACCGTAAATAAAAATCGTGCTCTTTCGACGGTTTATCACCAAGGGCAGGAGCCCCAAAATACAAATGCTGTAGACAAAGGAGTTTAGCCGGGCCACGGGATCTTTGGGGTCGAGGATGATAACGAACCAGTCGGTCACGATAATAAGAAGAACCAACAGATGGGCGGAAAGAAAGAAACGGCCCCGTGACAACAAAAAGAGAATCAGCGAAACGCAT
>JAGVHJ010000090.1 GCA_020056645.1 Desulfobacterales bacterium | reverse complement strand
GACTGCGCTACGCCCCGATTCTACGTGCGGCTTACCTACCACGCTTTTCAACTTCACGCAAGATTTTTAGTGGGTATTCGAAAAATATTCATCCATGCCTATTATTTTCCGAAAACCCCATAGGCCTATGGCGAACCGCCCCCCTGTGACGAGACAAAAAAAAAGGAAGCGGAGGCATGCTCCATCAAGCGCTTGGGGTATATTTCCAAAGGCGCTTCTTTGTTCAATTTGCTTGACACCTTTATGATTTTAATATTATCTCATCGGGATACGTGAATGGAATAGTTAATTTATTCAGGGATAAAGTCACACATGATGGGGTAAGAAGGTTAAATAGAGGTACAACTGAAATCTACTATTAATTATCGGTGAAACATGGTTCGGCCAGCCATCAATGGGCAAAGAAGGGACGCACCGCCACCAGGAGAAAGGGATGTATGCAAGTTACCATTGAAGATTTAAGTTCGGTTAAAAAAATCATTCATATTGAGGTGCCGAAAGAAACGGTCCAATCTGAAATTGAATCCGCCTATCAATCCTTAAATAAAACAGCCAAAATTAAAGGCTTCAGACCCGGTAAGGCGCCGCGGAGCGTGTTGGAAAGAATGTTCAAAAAAGAGGTGCATGATGAAGTCAAGGCGAAATTGATTCAAGAATCCCTTATTGAAGCGATCCAGAAAAATACGCTGAACATTGTGGGGGAACCAGCGCTGGAACTCCCCGAGCTTGAAGAAAAAGCGGCCTATAAATTCCAGTCCACCGTTGAATTAAAGCCCACACTGCCCCCAATCGAATATAAAGGGCTCACCTTGAAAAAATCGAAATACGAGGTGAGCGACGAGGAGTTGGATGGCCAGGTTGAATTGCTCAGGCGCAATATCGCCAAATACAACGAAATCACAGAGAAGCGACCGGTAGCAACCGGAGATATCGTTCTGATCGATTATGAGGGGTTTAAGGATGGAAAACCTTTTGAATTCACTCCAAAAGCCGAAAATTATACCCTGAGGATCGGCACGGGACGAATTAGCGAGCAGTTTGACGCCCAGATCACCGGCATGGGGGTGGGCGACGAAAAAATTTTTGAGATCTCCTTCCCTGAAGATTATCCGAATAAAAATTTCAGCGGCCAGACGATCCTCTACAAGGTGGTTGTAAAGAGCATCCGAGAAGAGGAGCTTCCAGAGCTCAATGATGATTTCGCTAAAAAATTCGGGCCATACGAGAATATAGATGGTTTGAAACAGGAAATTAAGAATCATCTTCAGAAGGGATACGACAAACGCATCGAACAGGAACTCAATGAACAGATTTTTAACCTGCTCATCCCAAAAGTCGATTTCGAAATTCCAGAAGCGATGGTGAAATTCGAGCTGGAGGGAATCGTCGATGAGGCGGAGAAATCGTTTGCAGCCAACAATATGACGCTTCAACAGGTTGGGGCGACCCGTGAATCCCTTGCCGAAAGATATGGATGGCTTGCGGAGAAACAGGTGAGAAGACAACTGATTCTAAACGCGATCATCATCCAGGAGAAACTGACCCTTCCCGACGATGAACTGGAAGCGGGATTTGAGGATATCGCCAGGGATTATGGCCAGCCCGTCGAGGGATTAAAGGCCTATTACAAGGAGAATCCCGATAAAATCGATTTTTTTAAATATACTTTGCTTGAAAAAAAGGCCATAACGCTTATAATGAATTCAAGCACCATTGAAGAGGTCGTTCCCGAACCGGAGGCGGAAGGGAATCCACCTCAGGAATAGTTCCTGAAGATCCGATTTCTTTCGTTCAGGAACGCGATTATTTAATTTTTTTTTCTAATAAGGAGTTGCATGTGCCTCTAATTCCAATAGTTGTCGAGCAGACGAGCAGGGGGGAACGCTCCTACGATATTTACTCAAGACTTTTAAAAGACAGGATTATCTTTCTGGGTTCCGCGATCAATGATGATGTGGCGAATCTTTTAATCGCTCAGCTCTTGTTTCTCGAGTCCGAAGACCCTGACAAGGATATCAATTTTTATATTAATTCTCCCGGAGGCATCGTAACGGCGGGCATGGCCGTCTATGACACCATGCAGTATATCAAACCCGATATCGTAACCGTCTGCATCGGCCAGGCCGCCAGCATGGGGGCGCTTCTTCTTGCGGCAGGCAAAAAAGGAAAACGCTATTCTCTTCCCAATTCCCGCATCATGATCCATCAGCCATTGGGCGGAGCGTCCGGCCAGGCGTCGGATATCGAAATTCAGGCAAAAGAGATCCTCCGGATGAAGAGTGTGTTGAACAATATTCTGTCCCTCCATACAGGAAGGGATTTTGATGAAATTGCAAAAGATACGGATAGGGATCGTTTCATGTCCGGTGTTGAAGCAAAAGAGTACGGATTGATTGATCATGTGATCAAAAACAGGGATGATCTGGAAAATCTTTCCGAAACGGAGGAATGATATGTCAAAACAGGGCGACATGAACGAAAAGCTTTTTTGTTCATTCTGTGGAAAGAACCAAAAAGAGGTAAAAAAGCTGATAGCCGGGCCTGCGGTTTATATCTGCGATGAATGCATTCAGCTTTGCAGCGAAATCATCGAGGAAGAAGGGGAAAAAGAGTCGGGCTCCGTCAAAAGCGTCATGACCCCCATGGAGATTAAGAGCCGTCTGGACGAATATGTGATCGAGCAGGATCATGCAAAAAAAATCCTTTCCGTGGCGGTGAGAAACCATTACAAACGGCTTGATTCATCCAATCTCTCAAGCGATGTGGAGATTCAGAAAAGCAATATCCTTTTGATCGGCCCCACAGGAAGCGGGAAAACCCTTCTTGCCCAAACCCTTGCCCGGTTTCTGGATGTGCCCTTCACCATCGCCGACGCGACAACCCTGACAGAAGCCGGATATGTGGGAGAAGATGTGGAAAACATCATCCTGTCGCTTCTTCAGAACGCCGATTACGATGTGGAGAAGGCCAAACGGGGCATCGTTTATATCGACGAAATCGATAAGATCGCCCTGAAATCGGATAACCCTTCCATCACACGGGATGTTTCCGGCGAAGGCGTTCAGCAGGCCTTGCTGAAAATCATCGAGGGAACCACGGCCAGCGTGCCACCCAAAGGAGGAAGAAAACACCCCCAGCAGGATTTTGTTAAGGTCGACACCTCCAATATTCTTTTTATCTGTGGCGGAACCTTCACCGGCCTCGAAAAAATCATCCAGCGGCGTATCGGGGACAAAGCCATGGGATTTGGAGCCAATGTCATTTCCCGGCAGACGAGCAGCGTTAATGATCTGCTCCACATGGTGACTACGGAAGATTTGACCCGGTTTGGGCTAATACCTGAATTCATTGGAAGATTGCCTGTGATTGCGACCCTTCAGGAACTCAACAAATCGTCCCTGATCAAAATCCTCACCGAACCCAAGAATGCGTTGATCAAACAGTTTCAGAAACTTTTTGAATATGAAGGGGTCTATTTGCGATTCACCGATACGGCATTGGATGCGGTCGCCGATCAGGCGGTGAAGCGAAAGTCAGGGGCGCGGGGACTTCGGGCGATTCTGGAGGAAACCATGCTTGACATTATGTATAAAATCCCTTCCATAGAAGATGTAAAAGAGTGCGTCATCAGCGAAGAAGTGGTGATGAAAAAAGAAGAGCCCCTGCTGTTGTTCGAGCAGACAAAAAAGCAGGCATAGCGGTTGACAGGCGTTTTTTTTCGCTCCAATGAATCGATTCCAAACAGCAGGAAGGGCCGATAAGGCCCTTCCTGTATGTTTTTTGACTAATATCGATGGTGTTTCATTATCTGACCCCTATCTAAACAAATAAGCCAATGATCAATATACAAAAACTATTCAAACACAATGATTCCGGCCCGGACAAACTGATTCTCCCTCTCTTGCCATTGAGGGATATCGTGGTGTTTCCCCATATGGTGGCCCCCCTTTTTGTGGGGCGATCCAAATCCGTGAACGCCCTTTCCGAGGCCATGAACAAGGATAAACACATCTTTCTCGCGACCCAGGTGAAGGCGAGTGTGGACAAACCCCAGGAAAACGATATCAATCCAATTGGAACCATCGGTACGGTTCTTCAGCTTTTGAGATTACCCGATGGCACGGTGAAAGCCCTGATTGAGGGAAAAGCGCGGGCCCGGATCACCCGCTTTTTAAATGATGATACCTTTTTCCAGGTGGAGCTGGAGGAGATCGCCGAGGAGCTGTGCGAGGCCTCTGAATCGATCGCTCTCAGCCGGGCCATTCTCGAGAATTTCCGTGAATATGGAAAACTGAACAAAAGCATCTCCCGTGAAGTGATCAATAATGTGGCCGCCATGACCGATTT
>JAGVHJ010000100.1 GCA_020056645.1 Desulfobacterales bacterium | reverse complement strand
CATCCACCATGTACCCGACTCCATACCCCTTCCTCTAAAGGATAACAGCGTTTTCGGCATAGCCATGAAACAAGGAAAGCCTGTTTTTATTCACGATATCAATGAGGGGACGGCAATTGTTCAAAGTGGATGGGAGGGCTACAAAGATGGCTCAAGTGTCGTTTTCCCACTTCAGGATGAAACCGGTGATGTTGTTGCGCTCATATCTCTTCATAACAAAATCACGCCGCCATTCATGCCAAGGGATATCGATCTTGGCCAAGTGCTTATTTCACAGGCCTACAAAGGACTTTGCCTGTCCCACGCTTTGGAGGCTTTGCGCGAAAATCAGGAGAAATATCGACTGATCGCGGAAAATGTGAGCGATGTGATATGGACCATGAATCTCGATATGCTCTTTACATACATCAGTCCGTCATCCGAGAAACTCTTGGGCTATCTGCCGGAAGAACTGATCGGCCGGGGCGCCAAGGATGTTTTGGTCTATTCGTCATTCGAGGTGGCGGTCAAGTCCCTTGCGGACGATTTGATCCACAACAGCAAAGGAGAAAAAGGATTTGACACATCCAGGGTTCTTGAACTGAAGATGGTCTGTAAAGATGGAAAGAACATATGGACAGAGGCGAAGATATCGTTTATTCGGGATGAAGGCCAGCAACCAATTGGTATCATGGGTATTTCAAGGGATATCAGCATCCGATTGAGCCTTGAATCCCAGTTGCGCCATGCCCAGAAGATGGAGGCTGTTGGGACACTTGCCGGAGGGATTGCACATGACTTCAACAATCTTCTTCAGGCCATTCAGGGCTATTCGGAACTCTTGATTCACCGGAAAAAGGAGAGTGACCCCGACTATCGGAAATTGAAGGAGATTATTCAGACCGCGAGACGAGCCGGTGAATTGACGCAGCAGCTCTTGACATTCAGCCGGAAAGTCGAAAGCAAAATGCGTCCGGTCCGTTTGAACCGCGAACTTGAACAGGTGGTGAAGCTTCTCCGGCGGACCATTCCCAAAATGGTGTCCATCAATTTAAAGGTGGAGCGTAATCTGAGAATCATCAACGCCGATCCCATGCAGATCGAACAGGTCCTCATCAACCTTGCGGTGAACGCCAAGGACGCCATGCCTGAAGGGGGCCGGCTCAATATCCAGACGAAGAACGTCACCATTGACAGACAATTCTGCGAAGCATACCCGGAGGTGGCGCCGGGCGAGTATGTCCTCTTGACGGTCTCCGATTCCGGGTCTGGCATGACAGAGGATATCCGAGAGCGCATCTTTGATCCCTTTTTTACGACTAAAATCTGCGGCGAGGGTACAGGCCTTGGCCTCTCCATGGTGTATGGGATCGTAAAAAGCCACAACGGCCTCATTCTCTGTTCTTCTGAACAAGGGAAAGGAAGCACATTTGAGATCTATTTCCCGGCTATTGACCATCATGATGAATGGGATGAGGCTACCAATGAGGAGTTCCCCCCCCGGGGGGGCAACGAGACGATCCTCCTCGTTGATGATGAAATCGTTATCCGCAACCTTTGCGAGCTTGTTTTATCGAAATTGGGTTACACCGTGCTCAAAGCGTCCGATGGCGAAAGCGCCTTGAAAACCTTTTTCGAGCAGAGTGAGGCGATTGATCTGGTTATTCTTGATATTATCATGCCCGGCATGGGGGGAGAAAGATGCCTCCAGGAACTTTTAAAATACAAGCCGGACCTTAAGGTTCTTATCGCAAGCGGATTTTCCGGAAAAATAGGGACGGGCTCCCTTCTCGAAACCGGAATCAAAGGATTTATCCATAAACCCTTTGAAATGAACTATCTTGTCTCCACCGTAAGAGATGTCCTCGACATCCAATCTTAAAACAGGGGGGAGGCTCTTTTAGTCACTGAATTGGTATTGTTGCATCCATTCGATCAGTTTCCGGCACTCCTCGGCAAGCGCCTCGTAGGCATCGCAGGCTTCACCCATATGGCCGTTCATCCCAATTTTTTCAAGGGTGAACGCCATGTCCGACGCAGGGTTGGCCGCCAGATATCTCAAGCTCCCCTTGAGGGCGTGGGCGGTTTTTTCAAGAAGTTCACGGTTTTCCTGGCCGATGGCGTCTTTGATTTTTTTTAACATGATCCCGGAATCATTGATAAAATCATTAAAACACTCTTTCACAAGAACCTGATCATGGTCCATGATCTCCATCAGCTCATCCAAATCTATCAGCCGGTTTTCCATCTCTCTTTTACTCCTCTTTTCCGTTCCTCGAACCCTTTTCTTGACATCTGAATTTTCATATATTAACACTCTAATTTCATTCATAAAATATTTCAAGATTCATTTTTTTAGGAGAGCATTCATGACCTCTGTTGATGAGCAAATACTCCGGGCCGCCAAGGAGATCGTCGTTAAATTCATTGAAGTGGGACGGGTTTCACCCAACAGTTTCCCTGAATCTTTCCGGGAGATTTACGACGCCGTCCATGGCGCGGTAAAGGAGAAACTTCCTCCGTCAGAAGAGAAACTCCCCGCAAAAAAGGCGTGATGTCCGAATCAATGGGCTTCCGCCCAGTTTTTACCGATTCCGATATTGACCTTTAGCGGCGCTTTCAAGCGCCACACCCCTTCCATGGTCTCTTTTACAAGGATTTTGAGGGCCTCGATCTCGTGCTCCGGGGTTTCAAAAATAATCTCGTCATGAACGGACAGAAGCATTTTCGCTTCAAACTCCCTTTCGATCAGGGCGGCCCGGAGGCTGATCATGGCGAGCTTGATCAGATCCGCGGCGGACCCCTGAATTGGCGTATTGACGGCAACCCGTTCGGCGAACTGCTGGGTGTTCGAATTGGGGCTGTTGATGTCCGGTAAGAAACGGATACGGCCAAGAAGGGTGGTTGTCTTTTCTGTCTTTTTGGCGGTTTCGATGGTGGCGTCGATGAAGGCTTTGACCCCCTTATACCGTGCGAAATAGTGGTTGATATACTCCTGGGCCATCTTCCTGCTGATTCCAAGTTCTTTGGACAACCCAAAGGCGCTCATGCCATAAACGATTCCAAAATTGATGGCTTTCGCCTGCCTTCTCAACTCGTCGGTAATAAACGATGGAAACACCTGAAACACTTCCGCGGCGGTCCGCCGGTGGATATCTTCATCTTTTTTGAAAGAGTCAATCAGGATCGGGTCATCGGCATAGTGGGCGAGCAGCCGGAGTTCTATTTGGGAGTAGTCGGCGGACAAGAGCACCCACCCTTGCCGGGGCACAAACGCGCAACGGATTTTACGGCCCTCTTCGCTCCTGATAGGGATATTTTGAAGATTGGGGTCCGAACTGCTCAACCGGCCGGTAACGGTAACGGTTTGATTGAAGGAGGTGTGGATGCGTCCGGTTTCGGGATGGATCAGTTCCAAAAGGGCGTCCGTATAGGTCGATTTGAGTTTGGAAAGGGTCCGGTGCCTAAGCACATGACGGGGCAGCTCATGGAGGCTCGCGAGGGTCGTCAGCACGTCCACATCGGTGGAGTAACCGGTTTTTTTCTTGGTTTTTTTCTGTACCGGCAGTTTCAACTGGTCAAAGAGAACCACGCCCAGCTGTTGGGAGGAGTTGATATTGAATACCGATCCGGATAGCTCAAAAATCCGTTGCTCAAGCGTCTCAATCTCAATTTCGAATTGGGCGGAAAGAGATCTCAGTTTCTCCGGGTCTACATGGATCCCGGTCATCTCCATATCCATGAGAACCGGAATGAGGGGTAATTCCGCCTGGTGAAAGAGATCAAGAAGGGCGGCGCGCTCCAACTCCTTTTTTAAAATATGGTAGAGTTTCAGGGTGACATCGGCATCCTCGCAGGAGTAGGCGATTGCCTGACCCAGTTCCACTTGGGAGAAAGAGATCTCATTTTTCCCTTTCCCCGCCACTTCGTCATAGCGAATCATTTTATGATTCAGATAGTCCATGGCGATCTGGTCCAGCGAGTGGGCTCGCCTGGCCGGATGAAGCAAGTACGAGGCGATCATGGTATCGAAGATCACACCCGCAAGAGAGATCCCATGCCGTTTTAGGACCATCCAGTCATATTTGATGTTCTGGCCGACCTTCTTGACAACGGGATTTTCCAGAATGGGTTGGAGAACGCGGCAAATCGTTTCAAGTGTCAATTGAGGCGGGGCGTCGGGATAGAGATGACCACAGGGGATATAAAAGGCCTCATCCGGCGCCATTGCGACCGATAGCCCCACAAGAACGGCCTCCATGGGATGCCTGGAAGTTGTTTCCGTATCTATCGCGAACTCGCCACTCTCTTTCAATCGATGGGTCAGGGATAGAAGCGCTTCTTCGGTCAGAACCACTTGATACTTTTTCTCCGTCACTGGCTCCCTGGCTGAAAACTCTTTTTGATATTTTTTGAACTCGAGTTCGGTGAAGAGATGGCATAACCGGGGGGCGTCCGGCTCAAGAACACGGAATTGCTCCGGTTCGAACACAATCGGGATATCGGTCTTGATGGTGGCGAGCTTTCTGCTTAAAAAGGCCTTTTCCCGGTTTTCAACCAGATTTTCGTGGAGCTTTTTCCGGGTGATCGCGGAAATGTTGTCAAAGAGCTTTTCAAGGCTGCCGTATGCCTGAATCAGTTCGGGAGCGGTTTTTTTCCCAATACCTGGAACGCCGGGAATATTATCCGACGAATCGCCGCAAAGCCCCATCATGTCGGTGATCTTATCCGGAGAGACCCCAGCGGTTTTAAGAACATGAGCCTCGTCGATCCAGAGATCCTTCATGGGATCGTACATGAGACGGTTGGTATTCACGAGCTGCATCAAATCTTTGTCTCCCGAGACCATCACAATGGAGAAGCCGGATCTTTCTCCAAGCGCGGCCATGGTGCCGATCAGGTCGTCCGCCTCATACCCGGCCATCTCCAGAACCGGTAGTCGAAACCCATTGACGATTTCCTTGATGTAGGGAATCTGAACGCTCAGTTCTTCTGGCATGGGGGGCCGGTTGGCCTTGTATGCCTCATAGAGATCGTGCCGGAAAGTTTTTCCTTTTGCGTCAAAGAGGATGAGAGCGTATTCGGGTTTTTTTTCGTTCATCAGCTTGTGAAGGATGTTGGTGAACCCGAGGATTGCGTTTGTGGGAATCCCTTTGGAGTTGGATAGTCCGGGGAGGGCGTGGTAACCCCGGTAAATATAGGCGGTGCCGTCGATGAGATAGAGCGTTTTTTTCATTGTCCTCACGGGTGATTTGTGATTTCTAATAGCATTCTCAGGCATCTGATCATTTGCCGGATAAAATTACAAGTGATTGTTGGAAGTCTTTGAAAGAATTTGAAAGGCTTTGAGGGGCGCCTTGAAGGCCCCCCCTATGGAAGTATTAAGGGATACATAATTTGCTAATATACCGTTTATTGATTCCTGCAATAATTAAT
>JAGVHJ010000244.1 GCA_020056645.1 Desulfobacterales bacterium | reverse complement strand
GTTTTCGTCGTATGTCGCCTTAATATATGGAGAGGGCTGATTCGCAAGCGGCGTCGTGGCCATTTCAATCATCGTTTTGGTTCCCTGGCTCCAGAAACTGTTTTTGCAATCCAAAAGATCTTTTTTGGAGAGTGTGGTTTTTTGAGATACGATACTTGCCATTTTTTCCACCTTTATATTATTGAAAGTTAAGCTTTTTCAACTTGCACGGACATCGCCCTGTCAACCGGCTGAATGCACCAGTTCCATCTAAAATAGTTCAGATGGCCATACCCTGCCGCAAAATCAAGCCATTTCACCATGCCGGGGATGGCGACGTCATAGCTCTGCCATCCGGGGAACATAAAGGGTTCCCAGGCATGATAGATGATCACCTGACCGGGTTCGGCTCCGTCCTCAGGTTTCGCCGCCGGGGTCAGCTTGACATGAACTTTAAAATCACCAAAGTCATTATAGACTCTTACGATGTCCCCTTCGACAATACCCCGTTTTTTCGCGTCTTCCGGGTTCATGAACATGAAAGGCCTGCCCTGATGGGTTCTCAACAGCTGCTCGCCGCAGACCCAGATGGAGTGGATACTCCATCTCTGGTGACCGGATGTCATCCTCAAGGGATAGTTACCACCGATCTTCGGGTTGTCCTTGTGAACCGGAAGCTGCTCTTTCGCCTCGATAAACCAGGGATGATCAATATAGAACTGGATGCGCCTGCAATATGACGGATAGGGCAACTTTTTCGTACCCGTATGCCACGTCAATGGAATGATCGGCTCTTCGGGTTTGATATCGGTCGCCAGGTTCATACTGATGGGATCGAAGGTGGAAACGCCCGTGAAACGGACAATCCCTTCCTCCCGCATCTTCTTCAGGTTGGTTCCTACCGGCAGGTTTCCGAGAAGAGCACTGGTTTCCAGAGCATCTTCCATCATCTCTTCGATGTTCTTAGCACCCATCTTCTGGAATGTGCCGATATCGCTGATATCGATCTTTTTTCCATCCCGCTGGGTGAAGGTTGTTCTCCCCCGTTTCTTTGCAACCTGCTCGATTTTCTCGGCAAGGAGACAGCAGATCTCCCACTCCATCTTGCACTCACCCACGGGTTTCACGGCCTGTTCGGTCAATGTGAGCCAGGGAACGTGGGGTGTGGGGAACCGGGTGTCGAGCTTCTCATAGAATCCGGCGCAGGGCAGGATATAATCCGCATAAAGAAGGGTGGTCGTCCACCGGGTCTCGAAACCGAAGATGGTTTTATATTTCTGCCAGAGAGAGGGCAGGATGTTCTTAGACCAGCCTCTGTTCTTTCTCGCCGGGTTGGTTCCCATCCACATATATACGGTTGGAGTCTGATCCTTGGCCGGTTTCACAAAACCTTCCCACCCGCCACCTGGCGCCACTGCTTCATTGAAATATTCTTCAAAGGGGCGTTTCATGGTGGGGCAATGCCACTCTTTGGTGTCCCAGGCTTTTTTGTAGCCGGAATGATAGTAATAGAGGAACGCGGGAACCGTCATGTTGAGTTCGTTTGAGTCGCGCCACCGCTCGGTCCGGATGGAGGCGATCTCGTCGGTGATGGTCGGATCTTCCCGTTTGAACTTGTTCAGTATCTTCATCTGACGGGGAAGTTCCTTCATGCTGGCTGCGGTGCCGATGGCGGACTTGAAAGCCTGGAAGAGCGCGCCTTCGAAGAGGGATTCATTCCAGCCTCGGATGCCGCTTCCCTTTTTACCGAAACTTCCAGTCAATGTAAGGACAAGACACATGACGCGCTCGATGAGATCGCCATGGTAGTATTTGGGTGAATTCCAGCCAACGAGAACCTGAATGTGACCCATGGCTTTGGAACATTTTTCAGCAAGACGACGGATGGTATCCGGGCTTGTTCCGCACATAACGGAGGCTTTTTCAGGCGTATAGTCCTTATTCACGGAATTTTTCAACTGGGTGAATACTGTCTGGACCTCGACGGATTTTCCATCAAGAAGGGTGACCTTGAAGGTTCCTTCAACGGCCGGATCACAAGCGAGTTTCAAGGTTTCGAGGGGTGCTAAAACCGGAGCGTTTTTCTGAGAATCCCAATAATATAATTGATCATCTCTACCGCCCTTGACCATGTCGGAGGCTCTCAGATACCGCTCATTATCGGTTCTTACCAGGAAGGGAAGGTCGCTCTGCTCCTTGATGAAGGGGATATCGAGCCACCCTTTTTCAATCAGAACCTGGCATACGGCCAATCCCATGGCCGCGTCGCTGCCCATTTGCACAGGAACCCACTCATCGGCATGCATGGAGCTCGGGTTATAGTCCGGTGCGATGGAGACGATTTCAGCCCCGTTATATCGAGCCTCGGAAATAAAATGATAGCAGGGAATCCTGGTGTATACCGGGTTCATGTGCCATACGAGAAGGAGCTTCCCGAAAAACCAGCCGTCAACGGAGTCCATGAACATGAACTTGCCCATGGTTTCATAAATACCTCTGTTGAAATCGCCGATGGTTGAGTCGAGATCCAGATGGGTGGCTCCCAGTCTCATTGCAAGGCGATGAGGCGCGATGATATGGAGATAGCCGCCGTTTCCTGGGCCGAACTCTCCGATAATCGATTCTGGGCCCTGCTCAATAAGGCCATCGACGATGCCTTCGGCGATGTCGGTGCAGATCTCATCCCAGCTGACCCGTTTCCATTTTCCACCGCCTCTTTCGCCCACGCGTTTCATGGGGTATTTCAACCGGTCCGGGTTATACATCAAGAGGCTGTACGATCCGCCTTTTTGGCATCCTCTTGGGTTGAAATCAGGACCTGTCGGATCAATCACAGGATATTTGGCGGCCTGTTCTTCTCTGAATACCACGCCATCTTTTGTATAGACGCGCCACAGGCAGTTTCCTGGATAACAATCGACCAAGTGGGTTCCCCAGGTGATCTTGTCCCATGTCCACTCTTTTCTGTGGAGATTTTCCCAACCTGAATAATCCCACTCATTGATCAATTTTTGTGTAGCGTTGGCGGTGCTGTTCCCTCCAAGAAAACCAAACGAATTCAGCGACAGCAATGCTACGGATGCACCCGAAACTTTCAAAAATTTTCTACGGGTGAGCTTGATTTCTTTCATGTCTCCTCCTGTGAATGTTTAAATACATTTCCCTGTTTCAACTACCGGTAATAACGAAACAATGCCTTCTAACTCAACTGGGCGATATAATAACACTTACTCCATCATGTCCCTTGCCGTATCAATCAGCTCCGGCGTGTTGACATTGAAGAATGAAGCAAGATTTTTGTCGCACTCCCTTAAAATGGACTCATCCATTTTCGCAACGTTCAAATAGGGATAGATCTCTTTGATTTTGTACTTTTTCTGTTCAAGATGATGCTCGATAAAGGGAAGACATCTCTTGGAGTAAAC
>JAGVHJ010000220.1 GCA_020056645.1 Desulfobacterales bacterium | reverse complement strand
CTGAAGTAATCTTCGATGGCGTTTAGAAGAATCTCGTTATCGTCAATGATGAGTAGTGTATTAACAGCACCCATTGATTCCCTCAAACGATCGAATTAGGAGAGACTGTGATAAAAGTACCATCAAAAATCGGTTTTGATGGTGCCGAAGGGGAGACTTGAACTCCCACGGGTTGCCCCACACGGCCCTCAACCGTGCGCGTCTACCAATTCCACCACTTCGGCACAAATCAATTCCTATTTGGCACCTTCTTCTACAGGAAGGGCTTCAGTAGCTTCTTTCTGTCCATCTGTCGGCATATCCTGTTGCGCAGAGGATGTCGTAGCCGAAGGCGGCGACGCCAATTCGGACAAGACAGACTTCTTTGAAGTATGACCGGACATATACGCAAGTGAGAGCGATGTCAACATAAAAATGATGGCGATAATCGTTGTGGCCTTGCTTAAAAAAGTCGCTGCTCCAGATCCGCCAAACAGCGTCTGGCTTCCGCCGCCGCCAAAAGAGGCTCCTATGGAAGCCCCCTTGCCTGTCTGAAGAAGAACGATCACGATCAGAGCCACACAGACCATGATATGGATGGTGGTTAAAAGAATTTCCATAAACTCAGCACTTGCTACATACCATTAAGGTTATCGGTAAAGAACAATTTTTGAAAACGATTCCGGGTTAAGACTAGCGCCCCCGACCAGCGCCCCATCAATATCCGGTTGACTCATCAATTCGGAGATGTTCTCAGGCTTGACGCTCCCTCCATATAGGATTCTCATGGATTTAGCAAGCCCATTTCCAAAAAGTTTTTCTACCAGTGACCGGATATAGCGATGAACTTCTTGGGCCTGTTCGCTTTTGGCCGTTTTGCCCGTTCCAATGGCCCACACCGGTTCGTAAGCGATGACCAGATGGGCCAGTGAATCAAAGTCCAGATCTTCTAACCCTTTTTTGATTTGATTGTCAAGTACTGAAAGCGTATTTTTTTTCTCGTACTCCTCTTCGGTCTCACCAATGCACATCACGGGGATGAGAGAAGCTCTGACAGCAGCCCTGATTTTCTGATTCACCCACCGGTCGGTTTCGCCAAAATAGAGGCGCCGTTCAGAGTGACCGATGATCACATAGCTGCATCCGGCGGATAGGAGCATCTCGCCGGATACCTCTCCAGTGAATGCGCCCTCTTTCTCCCAGTGGATATTTTGGGCGCCCACCTTGATGGCGCTGCCTGCCACGATGTCTGAAACGGATTGAAGCGCCGTAAACGGTGGAGCGATCATGATGTCCCGGTCTGAGACGTGGCCGACCATCTGAGCCAGTTGCTTTGCGGCTTCCACAGCCTGGGGGTTGGTTTTGTAAAGCTTCCAGTTTCCTGCAATTAAGGGTCTTCGTGTTTCCATCATTCTCTTCTCCGTATCTTTAGCGCTTCGCGATTGTGTTTATTACTCGATGTTCAAGTTTTTGTTAATTTTCCCAACTCGGCATTGGAAAAAAATTTTGACCCACGAAATACGCCATCTATTCCTGCGGTCAAAATTTTTTTCCGCCTTGGATTTGAACACATTTTCTAAAAACTTGAAGATCGAGTCTTACAGTTTTGATCCGATCATGGCTGCAAGGTCGAGCAGCCGGGTTGAATATCCGGTTTCGTTGTCATACCAGGAGAGCACCTTGATCATGCTTCCCACCACATAGGTGGTTGGCAGATCCACGATGGATGACAGGGGAGAACCGTTGAAGTCGGATGAGACAAGGGGAAGATCCGAGCAGCCGAGAATGCCTTTCAGTTCCTTTTCAGAGGCTTCTTTCAGAGCGTTGTTGATATCGGCTACGGAGATATCGGATTTTTCCACGGTTGCAACCAGGTCGACCAGTGAAACATTCGGCGTTGGCACACGAATGGATAGGCCGTTCAATTTTCCCGCAAGTTCTGGAAGGACTAGGGAAACAGCCTTTGCGGCTCCGGTGGTTGTGGGCACCATGGAGAGACAGGCGGCCCTTGCCCGCCTGAGATCTTTATGGGGGAAGTCAAGCAGCTTCTGGTCTCCCGTATAAGAATGGATGGTGGTCATAAGCCCGTTGATGATACGGAATTTTTCATGGATGACTTTGGCGATGGGCGCAAGACAATTGGTCGTGCAGGATGCGTTTGAGATGATATGATGGGCCTTGGGGTCATACTTATCCTGGTTGACGCCCATGACAATGGTAATGTCAGGAGAGGTGGCCGGGGCTGAAATGATCACTTTTTTTGCGCCTGCCTGAAGGTGTTTGCCAGCATTTTCCCTGTCTGTGAAAAGTCCGGTGCATTCAGCGGCGATATCGACACCGGTCTCTTTCCATTTCAGTTCCGCCGGATTCTTGACCGAGGTGACGGCGATCTTTTTTCCGTTTACAATGATACTGTCCGCCGTGGCGGTAATGGTATCAGGGAGTGTTCCATGAACCGAGTCATACTTCAGCAAATGCGCAAGGGTAGCCGTGTTAGTGAGGTCGTTGATGGCAACCACCTCCATATCGGATCGTTTAAGTGCGGCCCTCATCACGACGCGACCGATTCTTCCAAAACCGTTGATTCCAATTTTAATGCTCATCCTATCTCCTTGATAATTTTCTTCGCCATTCTATAAAACCGGTTTTATTTCCGAATCGCTTTCAACCGAAGCAAAACCGGTTTTCCCCGATGGCGATCGTTAAAAAATTAATTACGCTTGTTGCCCTTGAGTATCCCGCTTGCCAGGGATACGCTTCTCTTCCCAAAATCGATGATCTTCTCCACACTCTCTGCAAGTGGCATTTTCCCTCGAATATCGATGGCTTTCAGGAGAATGGGGAGGTTAACGCCCGAGATGACATCAATAGAACCCTCTTCCAGAAAAGAATAGCTTAAATTGGAAGGAGATCCTCCAAACATGTCCGTCAGAATCAACACGCCATCATCGCTTTTTACCTCATCAATCTTTTTTTTTATTTTTTCACGAAGCGTGTCTGCTTGAGACGTGATGCTTATTGACACGGATACAACCGCCTCCGGCTTTTTTCCAATGATCATTTCCGCCGCGTCGATCAATGCGTCGCCCAGTTGTCCGTGCGTTACGATTACGATTCCTGTCATAGCCCCTCTTCGATTGTAATTCCAATTCGCATTCAAAGTCGCTACCTTCGTTGGCTGCGTCGTCGGCTCCTCGACGTATTCCATGTACGTCTCCGAGGCCTCCTCCTTGCCGCCTTGGTGTCATCTTGAATGCAAAATGGAATAAGATAATCAATTCACACTTGCTGAACGAAACACTCCGCCGGATCGTTTACAGATGCTTTACCGCCAGGCGTTCTGATCGGTTCATATGATCTCTTCACGTTTATTCATGAGCCGGCGATCAACAAGTCATCATCCCGGTCAATATCTCTGTGTGTGATGAAAACCCTCTGATACTGGCGATCAATATGCTCATAAATGATATCGGCAATGGCGACGCTCCTGTGGCGTCCTCCTGTACAACCAACCGCAACCGTCAAATACGATTTGCCCTCATTTATATATAAAGGAATCAAATAGTCAAGCAGCTCAAGGTATTTTTTTAAAAAAATTCTAGCTTCGCTGTTATTGGTCACATAGTGCCGGACATCAGCATCCCTTCCGCTTTTTGGCTTGAGGTCCGGTATAAAAAACGGATTGTTCAGAAATCGGACATCAATCACCAGGTCTGCGTTTTGGGGCAGGCCATTTTTATATCCAAAAGAGACGATGGAAATTTTCATCTTCTCTTCCAGGCCCTTTTGAAGGACGATGGTTGTGATTTTTGATTTCAGCTCGTGGATGGTTAATTCCGAGGTGTCGATCAGAATGTCGGCCCATTTCCTTAAAGGAGTAAGCAGTTCTCTTTCCGCCAGGATGGCGTCGATTAAAGTTTTTTCTCCGCTTAAAGGATGGTATCGCCTTGTCTGGCTGTACCGTTTCATGAGAACCTGATCGTTCGCCTCAAGATAAATGATTTTTAGGATAAATCCGTTCTTGATAAGGGAATCGAAAATGGAGGGGAATTTATTGAGGAAATCGATCTCCCGGATATCCATGACAAACGCGACGCCTTTGATTGAGGCGAGGGTGATAACCGGTGTTTTAAAAAATTCGGGCAGGAGAGCCACCGGCATGTTGTCCACACAATAATAACCGCAGTCTTCGAGAGCCGCTGCGGCGGAGCTTTTGCCCGATCCAGAGAGACCCGTGATAATAACGATCTCCCGGGTTTTCATTTGCGGTCATCCGGAAACACGATCTTTAAAAATCCTCATCTTCTTCTTTGATAATCGAATAGACGTCCTTTTTGTCCGATACCTTGAGCAGTTTTTCTCTGAAGGCCTCGTTTTTTAAAAGTTTGGAGAGTTGGGCTAGAATTCTCAAATGGAGGCCTGTGGATTCTTCGGGTGTTAAGATCATAAAAAACAGGTGGGTGGGCCGGTTATCCAGGGATTGGAAGTCAACCCCAGATTTGCTGATCCCGCAGCCGATGATGATGGTCTCCATTCCTTTTATTTTTCCATGGGGAATGCCAATGCCATCGCCTATCCCGGTGCTGCCGAGCCGTTCACGTTCCATGAGCACACGCACCAGTTCTTGGCGGCTGATCTTGACAATTTCAGCCACCGGCTTGACCAGTTCTTCGAGGACGCCTTTTTTGTCCCGCGCCTTTAGATCGGTAATGATTGTATTTTCTTGGAGCAGATCTGTAATTTTCATTTAATACACCGCCAAACACCGCCTAAAACTTATAGCAAACCGTGTCAAGTCCAGGGGAAAAATGACAAAAAAAACCCGGAACCGGCCCTTGTGGCCGATCCGGGTTCGTTACAACGCTCTTTTAAGGAGAGGGCTGGATCAATCCCAGGTTTCCATCGGTACGCTTATAGAGCACATTCACCTTGTTGGTTTTCGCATGGGTGAATACGAAGAAATTCTCTTTTTCCATGTCGATCCGCATGATTGCTTCGTTGATGTCCATGGGTTTATGAGAAATAGTTTCAATAATCACCTGACTGTCCGCCTCCTGATCATCGTCGGAACCGCTTTCAGAACTGGTTCCATTCTCTCCTTTTAGGCCTCCTTTGGGGCCGGGCCGTCTTTCCCTGACTTTTTGTTTGCTCTTGGTGATCTGTGCTTTAATTTTGTCGACAACCATGTCGATGGACGAATACATGTTTTCGGTTTCTTCTTTCGCCTGAATATTGAGCCGGTCGCTCGCCAGATTGATTTCAGCGATATGCCGAATCTTTTCAACGGACAACACAACATTCGCTTCGGCGGGGCTCTCCAGCAGTTTATCAAACCGGTCGAGTTTTTTCTGGACATACGATTTTAATGCATCGGAGGAATCAAGATTTTTGAAGGTAATCGAAGTTTGCATAAAAAACCTCCCTTAATATTGTTTGCGTTTGTTGGATGGCAGGACTCGCATGATTTCTCTATATTTTGCGATTGTCCTGCGGGCGATGTCAATATTGGATTCTTTCAGAATCTCCACAAGTTTTTCATCACTGTAAGGCCGTTTGGGGTCTTCACTGTCGATGATCCGTTTGATTTTTTCCATGACGCTTGCCGAAGCGATCGCCGATCCATGGATACGGTTGATTGAGCTGTTAAAAAAATATTTCAGTTCAAAGATTCCCTGGGGAGTATAGGCGTATTTATTCGTGGTCACCCTGCTGACGGTGGACTCGTGCATATTGATGTCCTGAGCCATGTCCCTCAGCACCATGGGCTTTAAATAGGCGATCCCCTTGTCAAAAAAATCTTTCTGGAACTTAACGATGCTCTCCATCACGTTGTAAATGGTTTTTTGCCTTTGATGAATACTCTTGATCAGCCAGGTGGCTGAACGCATTTTTTCCTGAAGATAATTTTTTGTTTGACTGGGGATGGTTTCTCCTCTGCTGATGGCTTTTTTGTAATAGGGATTGATGCGAAGTCTTGGAACACCATCGTCATTCAGCATGATCACATATTTGTTTTCATGTTTATAGACATAAATGTCTGGAACGATGTAGTGGGGCTCATCATCATTGAATGGACGGCCCGGCTTTGGCTCAAAACCCTGGATGATATTGACCGCGGTGATCACCGCCTTTAAACTGATTTTGAGGGCCTTGCTGATCGCTTTATAATTCTTGTTTTCAAGGTGCGTGATGTGACTCTTGATAATCTCTATGACAATTTTATCCTTCAGCCCCAGGTATTTCGCCTGTATGAGAAGGCATTCGCTTAAATCTCTGGCGCAGACTCCAACCGGATCGAAGGATTGTAATAAAAACAGGACATCTTCCACCTGATCCAGGGTTTTTCCACTTGCCTCGGCGATCTCTTCAACCGATGACGTCAGGTATCCATCCTTGTTCAGATTCCCGATGATCTGGCTCCCGATCTCTTCTTCCTCCGGCGAAGGCATGGCCATCAACAATTGCCAGAGAAGATGATCCTCAAGCGACTGCTTTGAAGCGATGAACGATTCATATTTGGGAGCCTCTTTCCCTTCAAACTCGAATTGGGATCTTCCCGCGGAGTTGTATTCATCGATATAGTTTTCCCAGTCGGTATCGTTTTTGATCTTTTCATCTATCTTCACCTCTTCGGTGTGGAGAGGCTCCGGTTTAATCAGCTCCTGTTCTTCAGGGGTCAGCTCTTCGATGGTGTGATCGATCGATTCTTCAAGGGCAGGATTGATCTCCATCTCCTGCTGGATCATGTCAACAAGTTCAAGGCGGGACAATTGAAGGAGCTTAATCGCCTGCTGAAGCTGGGGGGTCATCACCAGCTGTTGACTCAATTTAAGTTGTTGTCGTAGTTCGATAGCCATTGTTAGAGTTTGAATTCATCTCCCAGATAGAATTGCCTTGCGATTTTACTCTCGGTGATTTTTTCTGGAGGTCCGGATTCGATGACCTTCCCTTCATTCATGATATAAGCGTTATCGCAAACCCCCAAGGTTTCTCTCACATTGTGATCGGATATCAAAATACCGATCCCCTTTTTTTTGAGATGCCCGATCATATCCCGGATGTCGTTGACCGCAAGGGGATCGATACCCGCAAAGGGTTCATCAAGTAAGACAAAGTCTGGATCTGTGGCAAGGACCCTTGAAATCTCTAGTCTTCTTCTCTCGCCTCCCGATAGAACCGACGCCTTGCGGTCCGAAAGATGACGGATGCCCAGTTCATCCAGCAGCGTATCTGTTTTCTTCTCCCGATCACCGGCGGCCATGGGAAGGGCTTCAAGAATCATGAGGATGTTTT
>JAGVHJ010000483.1 GCA_020056645.1 Desulfobacterales bacterium | reverse complement strand
TTTTACCATGTTTGGCAACCTTTTCAAAAGGTTGGCTCCCGGCAGGGCCGTCAAGGCGAATCCTACATGCGATTCCCCTGTTCTCACTCCTATTTGTCCAGATTTTTATAATCTGGCCGCCGGCATGAATGAATGGTATTTGTAACTATTGAGCATGGCCTTGTTTTAGTGGCAAAAAGGCCCTTTTGTGAAGTGACAGTTACTTTTTTTCGGATGAGAGATTCGAAAGCTTTTTGCGCTAAAACGGGCAAACGGTTTGAGGCCTTCAGGCCTTTGTTTTCGCCAGTTCAGTAAAAAGCCAAGAAGCTCCCGAAAAAAATAGGGGACGAACAAAAGGGACTTTTCGCCATCTTGATGAACAGGTGCTGAAGAGTTAGTGGTATTTCAATTATTTCTTTTTTCCCGAGGAGGCAAGATGGTCTTTGCTATTCTGAAGAGACGCATGGGATGGATCTCTCTTCTTTTACCGCTCGTTCTTTCGCCCATGATTTGCCATTCCCGTGAAGGGACGAGTGAATTCAAGGCCATCCGGGCCATGATTGGGAAAAACGATTCGATCCTTGTGGAGACGGCGGCGGGGAGCCCCCTCCTATCCATCAACGCCGATAAAAAAAGGACTCCGGCGTCGATCCTGAAAATTTTCACTTCCCTTCTGGCCTTTCACTATCTGGGCGAAGATTACCGGTTCCCGACCCATTTTTACCTGGATTCGGAAAGGAATCTCATTGTCAAGGGATTTGGCGATCCCCAGCTCGTTTCAGAATCGCTTTCGACCATTGCGGCCGAACTCATGGGGCACGAGGGGTTCCAATCCCCTTTTATCCGGGACATCGTGATTGACGATACCTTTTTCGAACAACCCATCGAGATTCCCGGTATCGAGAAAAACGACTACAACCCCTATAACTCGCCAAACGGGGCGCTCTCTGTCAACTTCAACACCGTCTTTTTCAAAAAAGACGGCGAGGGCCGATGCGTTTCGGCGGAACCTCAGACCCCGCTCCTTCCCTTTGTGATCGGCCGGATCAAAGCCGCTCCCTTTTCCCATGAGCGGATCATCCTTTCTTCGGAAACCCATGAAAACGCCCTCTACGCGGGGCATCTGCTGCAATATTTCCTGGAGAAGGAGGGCATCCGGCGGGAGGGGACCATCCGGACAGGCGCGCTCAATCCGAATGAGGCGGCCCACATCCATACCTGGCTATCCCCTGCCCCGGTCCGTGAATCGGTCAGGCAACTGCTTTACTATTCGAACAACTTCATGACCAACCAACTCCTGATCGCCGTGGGCGCAAAAGTCCATGGCGCGCCGGGCGATCTTGACAAAGGCCTCCGGGCGGCAAGGCGTTTTTCAAGAGACCATTTGAAGCTTACGGCGTTCGACATCGCGGAGGGTTCCGGCATATCGAGGAAAAACCAAGTGACGGCTGCGACAATGATGAAGATATTGAGGGCCTTTGAACCCCATCGATCCCTGCTGAAAACCGAAGGATGCGAAGCGTTCAAGACCGGCTCCCTCTTCGGGGTTTCCACCCGGGCCGGATTCATCACCCGGCCCGATGGAAAGCGCATCGCCTTTGTCATTATGATGAATACCCCTGGCAAATCCGCCGAAGCGGTTGTAAAAAAATTAAAGCTGTGGTAAGGTCTTTCCCACATCAAGTGACGACCGTAAGGCCCCCGGAACAACTCAATTAAAAGAGCCCCATGATGAACATTCTGATCATCGACGACAGTGTGGAAATCTGCAAGCTCATCAGCGAGCTGATCAAAAAACTCGGCCATCAGACCACATGCGTCCACCTTCTGGAAGAAGGCATGAAGCGCGTCCTCTCCGAACGGTTTGACGTGGTGATGCTGGATGTTCAGCTGCCCGATGGAAACGGCCTGGACCTGCTTCCAAGGATCAAGGCCACCCGCTCAGCCCCCGAGGTCATCATCATGACCGGCTACAGCGATTTTAACGGGGCCGAGACCGCGATCAAAAACGGGGCCTGGGACTACATCCAAAAAACCGCCTCCACCCAAGAGATCCTCCTCTCCCTAAAGCGGATCATTCAATACAAAGAGAGCCATAAAACCCCAAAGACCAATCCTGTTCCCCTGAAGGTGGACGGCATCATCGGAAGCAGCCGGCAGATAAAGGCCTGCTTCGATCACCTGGCATTCGCCGCAGCCAATGACATCAACACCCTCATCACCGGAGAGACAGGAACCGGAAAAGAGCTGTTCGCCAGGGCCATTCATGACAACAGCGACCGGGCCATGAAAAATTTTGTCGTGGTGGACTGCGGGGCTCTGCCGGAATCACTGGTGCCAAGCATCCTGTTCGGTTATGAGAAAGGGGCCTATACCGGAGCGGACCATGCACGGGAAGGCCTTGTGAAACAGGCCGATGGCGGCACCCTCTTTCTGGATGAAATCGGGGAGTTGTCCGAGCAAATTCAGAGGGTTCTGTTGCGCGTCCTTCAGGAGAAGAGCTACCGCCCCATTCACGGAAAAAATGAGATCAAAAGCGACTTCAGGCTCATCGCCGCCACCAACAAGGATCTGGAACAACTGGCGGAAAAGGGAAGCTTCCGACGGGATTTGATATATCGGCTCAAGGCCCTTGAGATCCACCTGCCTCCCTTGAGAGAACGGGCGCGGGATATCACCGAGATCGCCCTCTATTACATGAGCCAGTTCAGCATGAAGAACAACCAAGGCATCAAAGGCTTTTCACCCGAGTTTTTAGAAGCCCTTCACGCCTATCCATGGCCGGGAAATGTGCGCGAACTGGTCAACGCCATCGAAAAGGCCATTTCCGTTTCCCGTGACGAAGGGATTCTCTTTCCGGTTCATCTGCCGGATACCATCCGCACCCATCTGGCCTTCACCGTCATCCGGACCCGGGAACCTTTTCTAAAGACCATCCGGGACACGCACCCCGGCCAACCCATCTCTCTGGTGCCACTTAAAACCTACGTGGATGTGCAGGAAAAAAGGTATCTGGAGCACCTGATCGAAAAAACCAACGGAGAGCTCATCGAAATCCTGAACATTTCCGGACTCTCCCGGTCACGGCTCTATGAAAGGCTGAAAAAACACGCGATTAAACTAAAGGCCACCCGGTAAAGGCCTTTCCCTCCCCGTTCCTCTTCCTGAAGAAAGATTACCATTTGGTTATTTTGCCTCTTTTCACTTGAAATCGCACCCTCCCTGGTCTAACAGAATCGTTTCATGGAATTTTCCATGGGCGGTCGGCGAACTTTAGCGGACGAAATGTGTCGCCGTGGCTACTCATGGATGGATCAATTAAAAAAAGGGGAATGAGATGGGCGTATTAAAAGAGTTCAAGGAGTTCGCCGTTCGTGGAAATGTGATCGACATGGCCGTGGGTATTATCATCGGCGGAGCGTTTGGAAAAATTGTCAGCTCCCTGGTGAACGATGTGATTATGCCGCCGATCGGCCTTCTTTTGGGAAATGTGGACTTTTCAAAGCTGGCTGTCACACTCAGCGCGAAAACCGCCGAGGCCGAAGCCGTAACGATCAAGTATGGCCTCTTTATCAATACGATTTTGGACTTTATCATTGTGGCCTTCGCCATCTTCATCTTTATCAAGCAGATAAACCGTTTCAAGAAGGAAGTGTGAATTACCGAGAGGTATGAGAGTGGAGGGGGTTGGGGATGTTAATGGGAAGAGCTGGGATTTCGTGGGTTTTTGTGGGATGAGGGGCTTATTTGA
>JAGVHJ010000553.1 GCA_020056645.1 Desulfobacterales bacterium | reverse complement strand
GTGTTTATTGAACCTTTATTTGGATATGTTTGGCAACCTTTTCAAAAGGTTGGCCCCCGGCAGGGCCGAAGGAGGCGCGTCCCAAATGCGATTACCCTGCGTTTTGCAATGCATGGGATTGAATTTTTTATCTCCATATTATATAGAAAGAGAATCCATACCCTTTTCAAGTGACATCCAAGGGTGAACCTATCAGTTTAGCGGAGAAAATATCATGAACGGATTATTGGATCAAACAGGCGAAACGGGCCGTCGCGGGATGTATACGGCCGATTTCACGGTTTCAGTCGAGGTGGTGCCTCCGTCGGGAGCGGATGCGGCCCCCCTTCTATCCACCCTGGTCTCTCTAAAAGGGCTCTCGTTCAATGGGTTCAGCGTGGCCACCAATCCGGTTGCGAAACCTTATATGAGCGCCATGGCCGTCTGTTCCCTGATTCAGAGCTATACGGGAAAGCCCGCCGTTCTTCATCTGACCACGCGAGACCACAACCGGCTGAGCCTTCAGGGCGAATTGTGGGGCGCAAAAGCCCTGGGCATTGAAACAGTCATGATCTGCACCGGCGATTTCGTGGCTATGAAGGATCGCGGCATCACCTCCACGGTCCGGGATCTGGATCTCTATCCTCTCATCGGCATGGCAAGGGCTGCGGGGTTGAGAACCGGTGTGGTGTTCGATATCCATCCAGAGTTGAACGGACTCAAGAAAGCCGTGAAGCATCTTGAAAAGAAAGTGGCGGAAGGTGCCCAATTCGCCGTGACCCAGCCGGTTTACGATGAAGAAGGGGCGGATGTGATTTTAAACGCCGTAGGGCATCTGGGAATTCCCCTCATCATGGGCATCCTTCCTTTAAGGACATTCAAGCATGCGGTTTTCCTGCATGAAAAAGTGGCGGGCATCTCCGTGCCCGAAGCGCTTCGTTCGCGAATGGAAAAGGCCGCGGACCCGGTCAAGGAAGGCTCTTTGAACGCCAGAGAGATGCTCTTTCTTGCAAAAAACCGATTCAAGGGGGCTTGCGTGATGCCGCCCTTTAACCATTATGAGGTGCTCCAGGATATTCTGACGGTCGAATGAGAGCGCCCCAGGTGATCTCAAAAAAGGAAGCGTATTCATTATTCGGTCAGGCAATTGGCGCTCTCGCAGGCCTGGGCGTAGATGGCGGGAATTTCATCTTCAGGGAGGGCGAGGGTTTTTGCGAATTGACGCACCCGGCCCCAGTCCACATTCTCATAGCAGTAAATCAGGTCCAGATAGATGGAGAGTTCCGTTTTATTTCCCGTCAAGGTCTCTTTGATTCGCCGGGAGAGGGGGAGTTTCCTCATAATTTCCGCCATGGGCTGATCCAATATGGCGTCGATATTGGAAAAAAGACCGGCCGTAAAGAGTTCGCCCGGATTGACGGTCGCCCGGCATTTTTCCCCAACGGCTTCGCAGAACCTGGCCTTGACGCAAGCCTGCCTGACCAGTTCATCGGGCTTGTTCCTTGCGATTTTCGACATGGCGATCAGGGAGACAAACCGTCTCAACTCATCCTGCCCCAGGTACAAGGCAGCCTCTTTAATTGAGGTGATCTCGCGGGATATCTTGAAAAAGGCGGAGTTGATGTAGCGAAGGAGCTTATAGGAAATGGAGACATCTTGAACAAAAACTGTTTCGATTTTTCCAAAATCGAAATCACTCTTGTTCACCTCCGCAAGAATGGTGAGAAGGTTCATGTTGGTGCTGGAGACATCTTTGGCCATGAGAATCTCGGGTTTGCAAAAAAAATAGCCCTGAAAATAGTCGAACCCCAGATTCAAGGCGTTTTGAAACTCCTCCAGGGTCTCGACTTTCTCGGCGAGCAGATGCAAGTTCCGCTTTTTCATATAGACCACCAGAGGCTCAAGCATCTGGGGAGGGGTCGATCGGAAATCGATCTTCACGATATCCGACACATCGATCAACTCTTTCATGCCTGGCCTCACCTTGAAATCGTCCAGGGCGATGGTATAGCCTTTCTGGGAGAAGCGCTTCAATCGTTCTAGTATCACCGGCTCCGGCGAGATATGCTCAAGAACCTCGATGACCGTCGTTTTCGGGGGAAAGAGCAGAGGGGTCTCCTGGTAAAGGAGGTTTTTCGTGAAATTGATGAAGGCGAGTTTTTTGCCGGTGATTTTTTCAAGACCCATGGTGAAAAAAGAACCGGAAAGCACTCTGGAAGTGGCCTCATCCCCGTCGATGACCGGGAAATAGTTGTTCAGGCCCTCTCTGAAGAGAAGTTCATAGGCATAGAGATTTTTTTTCCGGTCAAGGATGGGCTGGCGTGCGACATAAAGTTTCATGGTAGGTTCCATTCCTTATCGGTTTTTTTTTTGAGTCATTCACTCTTTGAAATGGAAACAGGAAGCGAATCGCTTTCCTGAAATAAAAAAAGATAGGTGTAAAAGGATTGACTCGGGGCCGCCAATTCTTTGTCAGGTTACCCTGACTATAAGTCAATACAATGACACGATTTGATAATCAATATGAATAGTAACTATTCAGCAGCGATTCATCAAGATGGCGAAAAGCCCGTTTTTTTCGGGAGCTTCTTGGCTTTTTGCTGAACTGGCTAAAACAAGGCCATACTGAATATTTTTTTTGTGGTATGGCGAAAGAGATGGGGCCGCCGCCATGGGGCATCGGACAGATGGGGAAACTCTGTAAAGGTATGGTTATTGCAAAGAAACGATAGGCGGGCGTCGCTTAACACAGAGACCCGTGAACCTTCATTCTTTTCGGAATTAACACGTGAAAATAGCGAATAAAACCATTCTTGTGACGGGTGCGGACGGATTTATAGGCTCCCACCTGACCGAACTTCTGGTAAAGGAAGGGGCAAAGGTAAAGGCCCTGAGTCTCTATAACTCGTTCAATACCTGGGGCTGGCTTGACCATGTGGATTGCCTGAAGGATATCGAAATTCTTACAGGAGATGTGCGGGACCAGGGCTATGTGCGGGAGATCAGCAAAGATGTCGCGGTGATTTTCCACCTGGCGGCTCTGATCGCCATTCCTTACTCTTACAAGGCTCCGGAGAGTTATATCGACACCAATATCCGGGGAACCGTCAATCTCTGCCAGGCTGCCCTGAATAACGGATGCGAGCGGGTGATCCATACCTCAACCTCGGAGGTCTATGGCACGGCCCGATATGTTCCCATAGATGAAAATCATCCCCTGCAACCCCAGTCGCCCTATAGCGCCTCAAAGATCAGCGCGGACGCCATGGCCATGAGTTTTTATAACGCCCTGGGCCTTCCCCTGACGATCGCAAGGCCATTTAACACCTATGGTCCCCGCCAGTCCGCCAGGGCTATCATTCCCACGATCATTACCCAGATGGCGAAAAAGAAAAAAGAGATCCAGGTGGGCGATCTTTCTCCCACACGGGATCTGAATTATGTGGAGGACACCTGCAGGGGTTTTCTGGCTCTGGCCCAGTGCGACGCCGCCTTGGGCGAGACCGTGAATATCGGATCCAACCATGAAATCCGGATGGCGGATCTCTTTTCCCTGATTGCGGATATCATGGGCTCCGATTCCAAACCCCTGACCGATCAGGCCCGTATCCGTCCCCAGGGATCGGAGGTGTTCCGGCTCTGTTGCGACAATCGAAAGCTCATCTCCCTGACCGGTTTCGCGCCCCCCCACACCCTCCGGCAGGGCCTGGAAAAAACAGTGGCCTGGTTCCTGAATCCGGACAATCTAAAACGATACAAGGCGGATATCTATAATGTTTAAGGCGGCCATCGATTTCATCAAAGAATCTTTTCCTGGAAAAGAGTGGATCCCCCTTCACGAACCTGCTTTTTTCGGAAACGAGAAGGCCTATGTGTCGGACACCATCGATTCGACCTTTGTTTCCTCGGTTGGAGAATATGTGAACCGGTTCGAGCAGCTGATCTGTGAGAAGACCGGAGCCCAGTACGCGGTTGCGACCGTCAACGGGACTTCGGCCCTTCACATGGCCCTGATGCTCGCAGGCGTCAGGCCCGGCGATCTGGTGATCACCCAGGCCCTGACCTTTATCGCCACGGTAAACGCCATCCATTATTGCGGCGCGGAACCCCTCTTCCTCGATGTGGACCGGGAGACCATGGG
>JAGVHJ010000289.1 GCA_020056645.1 Desulfobacterales bacterium | reverse complement strand
GTTTGTTTTTATCCGTTTCAGGAGAATTTTTCGGTTGTACTTTTTTTCCTGGCCGATATGGGCCGCGCATATCAAAGCATCATTAAAATGATACGTCATGTTCATGAAAAAACCTTTTCCACTGTCCGCATATTTCTCTGCCTTCATCGATGAATCAACGGCTTTTTCATGATCACCGAACTGGTATAGTAAAGAAGTCAGGAAAATATAATACAAAAAAAGACTGGCCCGCTCATCTGCCTCGATTATGGCTTTGAGATGGATATCGTTTTGAAACACACTGCCATCATTTTCCCCTTTAAATTTGTCTTGACCATTTAAAAAGAGTATCTGCTGTCTTGCCAATATGTTCATATGAATGGGTATCGCCTGTTTCAACCGGGCGAGTGACTGCATATGCTCCTGGGTTTTCTCAGCCATTTCCGTAAGCGGGGTGCCAATAAAGATACCTGCCATATCAAGTAGGCCCAGACAATAAGAGCCAAATTCATACTCACCACTTTCAAGACCCGCATGGTAACCCTTCATAAAATGAGCCACACTTTCACTCAAAGGATTTTTCCACGGGCTCACCGATCCGTAATAAATACCGTAAACACGGGCCTTGCTTATTTTATGAGTTTCAGACAACCGTAAAGCAAGCTTTCCGAAATGGTCCCCCACCTCTGCCTTTCCCAGCACCCCTCCCATGATCAACCCATAGCTCACATAACCGATCTGAGAATCGGGATTGTTTCCATATTGGAGAGACAGAAGCACACGCTGAAAGCTGAGAATTGGATAAAGGTTGGGCGCAACCATATAGACTGGCATCCCCACATAGGTAATGATGTCCATGGCCATCAGCATATTCGAGTCTGTCATTGCCGGCAGGTTGTAAAGGGAATCCATCTCTTTTCCCTTTAACGCACGGCCGACCTTTATAAGGCCCAAAATCAGATCCAATTTTCCGGCATTCCGGGGAAGTTTGACACCAAGGGACTGTAAAACGGCAAGTCCTATTTCCATTGCGTTTTTGTTCTCTCCCCTTGCGATCATTGCAAGCATCCGTATCCGTTCCAGTTTTGACTTTTCGATAATGTTTTTGGCATGGATGATCGCCTTCTGCTGATACGATTCCATGGCATCATAATCACCGGTCAAAAAAGCCGCATAGGTTGCATTAGTATAAACGGTGATGGACAGCTCATATTGCTCTTCCCAGCAGTTCTCTTCAAAAAGCGATATAGCCGTCTCCAAGTAACGCAGGTTTGCTTGATAGGCAGTTGAATTAACAGATTTATCTGCTGCCATCAGGTTGTATCGAATGAGTTTTTCTTTCTCTTTGATGGAATCGTGTTGGGTAAACCCCAGGTTCAGGTGACCGACGATGTAGAGAATCTTGTCTGTCATCTTATCTTGAGGTGTTACTTCCACCAAATATTCACCAAGCCTGTGATGAATATCCACCCTTTCATCCTCTGTTAACAGATCATATGCTGCTTCCTGAATTCTATCATGCTGAAACCGGTAATTATCGTTATCAAGATATATAAATCCATCTTTGATTACCGCGTTGATATCTTTCAGGGTTTCGCTCAGGGATTTCTTGTAAATGAAGGATATGGTTTCAAGGTCAAACCAGATGCCGATGCAGGCACAGATTTTCAGTATATTCTGTTCATTTTGCTTGAAACTCTTTATTTTCTTGGCCATTAGGGTGACCACATTATCTGTCATCTGCAGGCGGGCCAGCTCGTCATCATCCCATTCCCAACCCTTTTCCAAATCCAGCCGCAGATGTTTCTCGTCATACAGGGTTTTCATGAACTGATTAACAAAAAAAGGATTCCCCCCTGTTTTATGATATAACAACGCCGCCAGTTCATTTGTCTTTTCATCACTTGATTTTAAAAAATTGGTCAGGAACTGCTTGACCTCTTTTTCACCAAACGGTTTTAAAAAAATATCCTTTACGGAATGGCCCTCTTGCTTGATGGTTGATACCATTGTCATCATGGGGTGAGAGGAATCCACTTCCGTATGTCTGTATGCACCAATTAAAAAAAGATACTGGATATTCACATCGATGATCATCTGTTCGATAAGCGAAAGGCTCGCCGTATCTGCCCATTGAAGGTCATCCAGAAAAAGAACCAATGGATGTGCTTTTTGAGTGAAAACAGACATGAAATTTGAAAACACATTATCGAACCTGTTTTTGGTTTCTTTGGGACCAAGCACAGGTACATCCGGCTGTTTTCCTATAAGAAGTTCGGCATCAGGAATAACATCCGTAATAATTTTACCATTATCTCCCAATGCATCCATCAGTTTGTTCCTCCAGGTATCTTGTTTTTCATGGCTTTCAGCCAATATCTGTTCGATCAGTTTCTTGAACGCTTCAACAATCGCACTGTAAGGCGTATCTTGTTTAAACTGGTTATATTTCCCGGACAGGAAGTAACCGCGTCTCGCTACGATGGGTTTTTGAAGCTCATTTATTACCGCTGTCTTACCAACCCCTGGCTCACCTGCCACCATAATGATCTTTTTTCTGTCCCCGCCAATATTTTCAAAAGCGCCCAACAGGATAGAAAGTTCTTCATCTCTTCCTACAAGAATCTGAGGAATTGAGTATGTGATGGGAATATCTTTTGATGCCAGTGTAAACGGCTCAATATGACCATTTTGTATCAGTTGATCCTGACAGATCTTTAAATCTGTCAACAACCCAAATCCGCTTTGATATCTGTTTTCCGCATTTTTGGATAATAATTTCATAACGAGAGCTGATATTATCCCTGGTATTTCCGGCCGATGTGACCTTGGGTTTTTTGGCTGAATGGCGAGATGCGAATGAATCACCTGCATGGGATCATCCTGCACGAATGGATATTTTCCGGTGAGCATTTCGTAGAATACAAGGCCAAGCGAATAAAAATCGGTCCGGTAATCCACCGGTCGGTTCATTCTACCTGTCTGTTCCGGCGACATATAGCATAAAAGGTGTTTAATCACATGCGGATCAAAGAATGATTCATTTTCTTTTGTAAAGCTTGCTGCAAAACCAAAACCGGTCAATCGGATTTCATCTGCTCCCACCCAGATGTTTCTCGGGGTAACCTCTCTGTGAATGATATTCTTGTTATGCAGGTCTCCCAGAATTTGTGACAATCTGATGGCAACAGCCAGAAATTGTTCTATTGAAAACAACCGGTTTTTTATTTGATCCTTTATCGGTTTTCCTTCAAACCACTCATAAAGAAGTGCAGGTTTTTCGTCAAAGCTTACCACATCGATCAGATTGACAATGCCCTCTGATGCATTGGCTTTCAGGGACTCACATGCCTCTAAAAATCGTGCCATTTCAGATGAGGACGATTCTTCCGCATTCAGGGTTGTCAGGGTGATTTTTGTTTTTTCCTGATCGGTAATCAGAAACGCTTCATATAACGTTGAAAATTTTGTTCGATCAATCTCTCTTTCAATCAAGACTGTTCCAGTCAGTTCACCGATAAGCGACGAAATGTCATGGATGTTTTCCATAGTGGGCTCTCTTTTTGGCAATAAAGTGTAAAATGAGTATCAGCTCTTTTCAAACTTGTATTTGCGAACAAGTATAGTGGACCCCTTAGTCAAGACAAAAATCAATCGAATTTTAAGTACTTTATAATATCAATATTATTTTTGGAACTGAAATTGCGTAAAACTAAAAAATTGACGCGCGACCTATTGATTTTTAAGACTGCCCGGACTTATTGAGAAGTTACAATGGATACGATCAAAATGTTCAAATTATTTTGAATAGCATCCTAATCGGTTGGCCCGTTGGCCCGAAGGCGCTTCATCAGACAAAAACTTTCCTTGATATCCTGCTTGGAAAAATGGTAGCGGGTATTGCAGTGATGGCACCGGGTTTCCAAAGGAAAGGGGCCGTTTTCAAGGATCTCCTCCAGATCTTTCAGCGGCAGCATGCCAATATAGTCCAGCATCCGCTTTTCGCTGCACCGGCAGAAGAATTCAACTCGCTGGGAATCGAGAACCACGGGGGAGAACCCATCGAAAATGGTTTGAATGAGCCCCTCCGGCGTTTCCCCAAGACTAAACTCTTTGCCGATGGAGGCGACCTTGGCCATCGCGTGCTCAATGGCGCTGATACGCGCCTCATCCGCTCCGGGCATGGCCTGTAGAAAAAGCCCACCCGCGCCGGCGACTGCTCCCTTTTTATCGAAATGGATGCTCAGACTGATGGCCGTTGGGATCTGTTCCGAAGTCAAGTAGTAGTTGGCGAGATCCTGAGCCACGCTGCCATATTCAAGAAAAATCTTTCCGGTAAACGGGTGTTTGGCGTCTTCCAGGGTTTTGATCACAGATAGAAACCCCGCGCCAAACAAAGAAGAGAGGCTGACAGCGTCGAAAGGCTCTCGCATCGGAATCGGGTTCTGTTTCAGAAACCCCCGCACCTCTCCCAAGGCGTTCGCTTCCACGGAGAGGCCCTTTGCCGGGCCCGAGCATTCGATCTTGAGGGTGACCGCATCGCGACCTTTCAGCGTAGAGCTCATAAGCCCCGCGCCAAGATAGGCGTGCCCGAGAAGCAATGTTTCAGGAACGCCCAGATCAAAATTGGCCCTCATTTCATTAATCATCCGGAGGCCGTAAATCACGGCGCCCTTTACCATGCCGTTATCCAGAAGAAACCGGTAGAGCCTGTCCCTGGCCGCGGCCTTCAACTGATCCTTGATGGAGTCTCCAAAATTTTTCTTTATCATGGGCCTTTTCTCATCCGGTCAAAAGGGTTCTATATCAAAGCTCCTTCTATAGAATAGGTAGCCCTCGTTTGTCAAACACACCCCTTATCAAACCAGGGGAATCGCATGTAGGATTCGCCTTGACGGCCCTGCCGGGAGCCAACCTTTTGAAAAGGTTGCCAAACATGGTAAAAAAAGGTTC
>JAGVHJ010000283.1 GCA_020056645.1 Desulfobacterales bacterium | reverse complement strand
TTTTTCGATACGATCGGCCCTTTTTCTCTGGGACTCGATTTCCGTAACGATGGTCGAATCATTTTCTTTCGCCTCACCACTCTTACCGGCGGCGTTCTTCTCAAGGAAGAAGCGCGTCAAGGCCTTGGCCATCTCCAGGGCCTTTTCCGGAGTTCTCCCGTTGTAGGAGAGGGTCACGCCTACTGCCGGGGCTCCTGTAAGGCCTCGGCGGGGATGGACCAGTCCGGTGGTGAGAAGTTCCACCCGGATGTTTTTTTTCACCTGATCGATCAAGAGCTCCCGCTTTTCCATCAGCGCCGCGCCACTCAATCCGGAGAGCTCCTCTTCATAGAGCCTGCACTGGTCGATAAAGCCTTTCATGGTGTCACGCCGCATCATCTGGCGGGTGATGGTTTCAATGGTGACTTCAACGGCGGAGGGTGGAGCCCCGAAAGCGGTCTCCTCCCCATTCCGCCCTTCTATCAAGAGGGTCGCCGTTGAGACAAATGTGTCCGGCATGATCATTACGGCCACCGTCACACCGGCAAAAATCAAAAAAAATGGCAGCAAAATGGAGTATTTCCGTTTCATCAAAAATCCAGGAACGCCGATAGTTTGTTGAGTTGTTTGGCTCATTTCACCTTTTCCTTGGTTCGCGGGTTGAATGACAGGCTCTTTTTTTGCTGCCTCATAATAGCGCAAAATTTAAAAAATCGCTAAAATAACCTCCTTACTCTTTTTTTGCGCCTTCCGGTTTTTTTAGCGTTTCGACCTTACCCTTGATGCTCTCAATTTTCCAGTCAGGAAGGAGGAACGGCTGATCGTTTTCAGAGGAGAGGGCTGGATACGATTTGTCATCCGCCTTTTCTTTATTGAAAATCGAAAGCGTGTAATCTTTGACCCCCTTGATCTGAATCGTATAAAGGGCCTTAACGCCTTCATAATCGACTTTTGTTTTCTTATCGATATAGGTGTCGCAACTCAAATTGGAAAAGAGGGAGAGCCATCCCGAGATCGACGACGCCTCATGGAGGGTTCCATCCGCTCCTCTCCACTGGAAAGCGGGTTTTTTCTCCGGAAGGACCGGCTCATCCGTTTTCGTTTTTTTTGCGGGGTCAGCCGGCTTTTCCTGGGGAAGGGCTTCCTTTGACGCCGTCAAGAGAGGAATATCACCCTCCTTGACGCTGATCTCCTTGATGGTTTCCGTTTCGAACGAAAGCACCCCCTTATCTCTCAACTGATCGATCGTATAGTCGAAAGATTGTCTCAAGTCGCCCCGAACATGAAAAACCCTCGGATCCTTGTCAAGGCGGATAAAGGTGTGCTGATTGGAACTGGCGGGCTTTCCAATATCGAAGACCCTCACGGCTTTATCGCCCTCATATGCGACGAGATGAATCTTTTTATCCTCTCCCAGAAGATAGCGCTCGTAGGGGCCGGAGGTCGAGACCAGCACCGTCAGGGTCATGTTCTCAATGGCGCTCAGCATGGCCTTGACCTTCGATTCGTCGGCCAAGAAATTGGCGGGCTGAATCCGCCATGCCCCATCTTTTTTTAGAAGCTCGACCGTGTAGTCGGCCTCCGATATCACCATTTTCGTAACCGTTTTCTGGGGAACCGGAGGGATAACCGGCAGCTCATAATGGGTTCTATCGGACCGCCCTTTCGAGAGATAGAAAGAGAGACCTAAAATGACAAGAATAAGAATGATATACTCTTTTTTTACTTTCATCTGTTATACGCTCCCTTTGCTGACTATTGAAACATCATCTGAATGCGTTTTCTTCTGGCTTTTCTCAGGGCGAACACCACCAGGCCGAACACAAACACCAGGACCGGAAGGCCCCCGATGTTGAATAGTTTCACAGCCGTTTTAACGGCGGGGTCGCTTTCAGCAAGGGGATTGAACTTCTGTTCCTTGCTCCGGAGGGTGGCGATTTCCTCTTTGCCGTTTAGATGGTCGATCACATTCATGATAAAAACGGCGTTGGGGCTGACCCCTTCCGCATCAAGGAGGCTGTCCTTCAGTAAGTCGGAGGTGCCGGTCAGGAAGATTTTTCCGGGTTTTCCTTTGGGAATAAAGAGGCCCTTCCCTTCGATCTTGGCCATCTCCGGATCGGCTTTTTTCGCCTGATCCGTATCCGGCGCCTTGTCGCCGTCCTCCTTATCCTTTTCAGGATCGATCTTTTCCGGAACCGGCTTGCCGTCGAAATAGCTGGGGAACTCTCCTTCAAATAGGCCCGCCAGCGGCATGCTCTTTTTTTCCGAATCGGTCTGGGGCGGGGAAATCATCATGGGATTCAGGTTGATCTGACCGCGCATCTCCCAGGATTTCTCGGAAGAAGAGAAAAGCGTTTCGGCGTTGATCTTATTGTTCTTCAGACGCTCCATGTTCAATTCCAAAGGAGAGGCCTTGAGGGTCACGAGCCCCTTGACGCTCTTCATGAACGCCAGGTTTTCGTTGATGAACTTATTCTTGATCAGGGGAGCGAAATAGATGGGCTGCTCGCCTTCGGTGGGATTTCTTGCCGGCTGTTTAAAGCAGCTTTCATCCATGACATAGGATTTGTTCAGACTCACCCCGTAGTGGGCGAGCAGTTTTTCAAGACCCGTATCGAGGGGAACATAGACCGGAGCCTGGTTGAAGCTGAACTGCTGCTGTTGGGGCGAAACCTCTTCAAAGGCGTCCAGGAATATCGCCAGGCTCTTCCCCTTCATGAGAAACTGATCGATCTGATAGAGCTCGTAATCGGTGAATGTCTGTTTGGGCCCCGCGATCACCAGGCAATTGAGGTCATCGGGAATCGGCCCCTCTTTTAGCGCCACATCCTTAAAGGAGTAACCCCGGCCCGATATCCCATTGAAATTGGAGAGCGCCCCTTCCTGCTGGGGCATCATGCCCATGGGCATGGCCTCTGAAAGCGGGGGGGTCCCGTGGTCCGAGAGATAACCCAGGGTTTCATTGATATCGATCAACGATTCGATGGCGCCGTTGATCATCTCCTCCAGGTTTCCCATGTCCGCCAGCTCATACCGGGTGCCAAAAATGGGAATTGAAAAAACGTTCAGGAGCTGCACCTGCGATTTCCTGCCCCCATACTCAAGCCCGAGACCAATCACTCCCTCTCCGGCCTTGACCGCACCATCCTTCAGGTCGGGCCATTTGAGATGGGTGAAATCGAAGGGTTTGGCCGCCTCCTGATACTCGGGTTTCAGGGTGGGATCGAAAAAAGAGTATTCGAGCTTGTTAAAGAGTTTGCCATTCAGCTCATCCACCACACGCTTAACCTCCTTGGGCACATCGGAGAGCCCTTCGACGCCAATATAGGGCGCCACGCTCTCGATGGCCGACGACATGAAGAGAGTGACCTTGATTTTATCTTTAAGCCCCACAAGGGCGCTCACCTTGTTGTTGAGCTTTTTAATGGCCATGGTGAGGTTGTATTCAAGGCCTTCCGTCGAAGTAATGGTGGGAATTTTCTCGATCATATCTCCGTGGATCAAGACAAGCCCCATGTAGGCTTTTTTGAATTTGACGGCGTCTTTCTCGATATGCCTCACCTGGACCGGATGAATGCCATAGGTGTCGGCAAGCTTCTGGTTTTCCAGGGTCGCTTCCCTCACGCCCTCTTCCTGGGGACTCACATCATAGATCCGGTAGTTGAAAAACTGGTTGGTCCGGTTGGCGGAGATGGCGTACTCCTCCAGAAGATCTCTTAAATACTGCTCCGTGCCATTGTATGGCGCGGGGAGGTCTTTGGTGAAAAAAACATTGATGGTCAATGGCTCGGACAAAGTGGAGACCACCTCTTTACTGGCGTCGGACAAGGAATAGACCTGATTTTCCGTGAGATCGATCCGAAAAAAGAGTTTGATTCCCGCAAGGTTCACGAGCACCAGCACCACTACATAAATTAAAAATTTGAAATAGGTTTCTGAATGTTTATATTGGCCCATGGGTTTCTCCTTATTTCTTTTCCTGCATGGCGAGTCTCGCCGCGTAAAGCGATATGAACATGACGCTCAGGAAATACAAAACATCCCTCGAATCGATGATCCCTTTTGAAATGGTGTTGAAATGAAAATCGGCCCCGAGATAGTTGATCACCGAAAGGATCGACGATGGAAAGAAAAATAGCATCTTATCGAGGAGCGTGAGGGTAAAACAGATGGCCATGGCGATAATGAAAGCGATGATCTGGTTCCGGGTCAGCGCGGAGGCGAAGAGACCAATGGCCGAATAGGCCCCTCCCAGAAAAAGGGC
>JAGVHJ010000539.1 GCA_020056645.1 Desulfobacterales bacterium | reverse complement strand
TTAAGATTGCTGCGGTGCCATTTCACATGTGGACACCGGATGTTTACCAAGGTTCCCCAACTCCTATTACCGCGTTTATGTCCGCAGGTCCCAAAGCCGCAGCATTCGCAGCTCTTGTGAGAGTTTTTATGGAATCGCTGCCCTCCATTCGCAACGAATGGACCGATCTAATCTGGATTTTAGCTGTACTGACCATGACTGTTGGAAACCTTATCGCTCTCGCCCAGGACAATGTTAAAAGAATGCTGGCATACTCTAGCATTGCTCATGCCGGATATATCCTTGTCGCTTTTATCGCAGCCGATAAAATTGGTTTATCGAGTATATTATTTTACCTTCTTGCTTACACTTTTATGAATTTAGGCGCTTTTGCCATTATTACCGTTGTGGGAGGCAAAGGAGAAGAGAAAGTAAATGTCGAAGACTTTACTGGATTTGGATATAAGAATCCCATAGCCGCGATAATGATGAGCCTTTTTCTTTTCTCACTGGCAGGAATTCCCCCCACAGCAGGTTTTATGGGTAAATTTTACATCTTTACCGCAGCTATAAAAGAAGGATTTTTAGGACTCGCTATCATTGGCGTCATTAACAGTGTTATCTCCGTATATTATTATCTAAGGATTACTATAGTAATGTATATGAAGGGTTCGGACGATCCCACTGCTGGGGAAAAGGTTCCCGCCATCGTATTCTCACCTGCTGTAATCATTGCCATTATTATTGCAGCTTACGGTGTTCTGCGAATGGGTATTCTTCCAACGGACTATATTGAGATCGCCCATCAATCGTTAATCGCTTTTAAATAGATTATGCTGAATCACCCTGGACGATTAGATAGTAAAATTTTTTAGTTAGGGTTAAGATTACAAAAAATAAAAAAAGCCGCCCGGAATTGATCGTGAATTCCTGGCGGCTTTTTAATTAATTTTATTTGGTAACTCTTCAGCAGAGATTCATCAAGATAACGAAAAGCCCGTTTTGTTCGTACCGCACTTTTTTTCGGGAGCTTCTTGGCTTTTTGCTGAACTGGCGAAAAAAGGGCCGAAGGGCCTCAAACAGTTTGCCAGCTTTAGCGCGAAAAGCCTTCGAAGCTCTCGTCCGAAAAAAAGTGAAATTTCACTCCTCACAAAAGGGCCTTTTTACAGCTAAAGCAAGGCCATACTGAAGTAGTAGTAGCGCTATCAACAAATCCGGCTGAGTTTCACTGCGCATGCCTTATATTCAGCGGTGAGCGTATCCGGATCAAATGCGGGATTGGTCAACCAGTTCGCATTGTTTTCCCGGAAATGGAACGCCATCCATACCAGACCTTTAGGCACTTCCTGTGTTACATTGGCTTTTACAATGACTTCTCCACGACGAGAGGCTACTTTAATCATTTCTTTATCAGCAATGCCAAGCATCGTTGCATCCTCAGGTGAGATATCCGCAGTCTCTTCACCCAGAAGTCCATTCAATCCCTCACACCTCCCAGTCTGAGTGCGGGTGTGATAATGATACAGACGTCTCCCGGTGCTTAACACGAATGGATACTCTTCATCCGGTACTTCCGCTGGCGGCGTCCAGTCAACAGGATTGAATTTACCAAGTCCACTGGTGAAGCGTCCTTCCTTATGTAAAAAGGGAGTACCTGGATGATCTTCCGTTGGGCATGGCCACTGAAGACCGTTTTTTTCAATCCGCGAATATTTAATACCGCCGATGTTTGGCGCCAGCTTTGAAATTTCATTATCCCAAAGATCCTGAGCGCTGTCCGCCTCCCAATTTTGACCGAACCTTTTCGCGATCTGTTTGAAGATCCACCAGTTCGGCATCGCCAATCCAGGAGGAGCGGTTGCCGTGCGGACCCGGCTTACCCGACGTTCGCTGTTGGCAAACGTTCCGTCATTTTCGCTCCACGCGGCGGCAGGTAAAACAACATGCGCAAATCGTGTGGTTTCAGTTGGAAAGATATCCTGACAGACAAGAAATTCGGCGGAGGCCAGTTCATGTTCCACCTTTTTAATATCCGGTTCGGTATTGGCCAAATTCTCCCCGAAAATATAGAAGCCGCGAACTTTTTTATTGACCAACCCATCCATCATCTGCGGAATCATTAAGCCGACTTTGTCAGGAAGATTTTTAACTTTCCAGGCTGTTTCGAATTTAAGCCGCATATCCGGATTGGTAACCGCCTGATATCCTGGGAACACGTTGGGTAAGGCTCCCATATCACACGCACCCTGAACATTATTCTGCCCTCGCAAAGGATTGACGCCAGCGTAGGGTTTTCCGAGATTTCCGAGCAACATCTGCAGGTTGGCGACCGACATGACGTTGTTTTTACCACAGGTATGTTCTGTAATACCCAAGGTGTAACAAACCATCGCTGGTTGCGCCGCAGCGAGTCGCCGGGCCAATTGGCGTATAATTTCAGGGTCTATCCCGCAAATTGTGCTGCTATATTCGGGGGTATAGGTTTTAACCTTTGCCTTCAGTTCATCAAATCCTGCACAGAATGAGGAAACAAACTCCTTATTATAGATATTCTCTTCAATCAACACGTGCATGAGACCGTTTAGAAAAGCAATATCGCTTCCTACCTTCAATGGGATATGGGTAGTTGCAAAATCGACGAGACGATGGCGCCTCGGATCGACCACAATCAATTCCGCACCTTTAGTAACAGCATTTTTAATAAAAGAAGCAGCCACGGGATGCGCCTCGGTCATGTTAGAGCCGATCACCATGATTGTCTTCGCATCCGCAAACTCTCCAAAGGAGTTGGTCATTGCGCCTGAGCCGAATGATGCCGCCAGACCGGCGACAGTGGGAGCATGTCAGGTACGGGCGCAGTGGTCGATGTTATTTGTTTTAAACACCGCCCGGAAGAGTTTCTGCATATTGTAGGAGTCTTCGTTGATGCTTCTCGCACAACTGACTCCCGCCAGGGCGTCCGGCCCGTCCTCGCTGATGATTTTTTTGAATTTATCCGCAACAAGATCAAGGGCTTCATCCCAGGACGCCTCTCGAAAGACGCCATTTTCACGGATCAACGGGGTCTTAAGTCTCTCCTCGGAATAGATAAAATCGTAACCAAAACGGCCTTTTACGCATAGCCGCCCCATATTGGGTTCGCCATCTTCCACGCCGGTGACGCTGACGATCTTGTTATCTTTCACATGAAGGAATTGCTGGCACCCAACGCCGCAATAGGGACAAGTGGTGCGAATTTTTTGGATATCCCAAGGTCTCCACCTGTCTGGATGCTTGTTTTCCACCAGCGCCCCTACCGGACATACTTGAACGCACTGGCCGCAGGAAACGCATTTATCTGGATCAACCGTGATCGTTGGCCCATCCTCGCCTTTTCCACAACTAATAGCATATGCGCCGGTCAGTTCGCGGCATGCGGAAACGCATCTCAGGCATAGGATGCATCGGGAACGCCAGTATTGAATCATGGGCGTTGCATAAGGCGCAATCGGTTTACTGATGGCCGGCAGTCGATTTTCCACCTGAGTAACGCCAAACTCATAAACAAGATCCTGCAACGTACACTCCCCTGCTTTAGAGCAGATAGGGCAATCCAGTGGATGATTGGATAGCAAGAGTTTAAGGGTCTCCTGTCGCATCCGGAATAGGGTTTCGGATTGGGTGGTTACCGAGATACCTTCAATCACCTGCGTATCACAGGCGGTTACCGGCTCCGTAAACCCGACGATTTCGACCACACACATGCGGCATGAGCCGATTGGGTGTAACTTTTCATGAAAGCAGAGTGTTGGAATCTTAATTCCAACGCTTCTAGCTGCTTCAAGAATCGTACTCTTTTCAGCAGCCATGACTTCTTTTCCATCAATTGTCAAACGGACCATTTCAATTCCTCCCAGAAAATGATGTCAATATCATTGCACTCTTAAAGAATAAATTTGTAGACACGAAATCCATATGCCTCTCAAATACTTTATAGATCCTGGTTTAAATCTATTTAACGCATTTTTGACAAGCCACTATGCTCTTTCCACGTGCACTGCGCACACCTTGAACTCTGGAATTTTGGAAATGGGATCTAAAGCAGTGTTTGTCAGTTTATTGGCAGCGGACTCAGCAAAGTGAAAGGGCAAAAATATGACGCCTTTATCTACAGTGTCAGCCACTGAGACCTTCATTTTGACACGGCCCCGTCTGGAAGTAATGTTCACATAAGAGCCGTCGGTTATCTGGAGGGTGGCCGCGTCGTTCTCATTGAGCTCCGCTATGGCCTCTGAACAAATACGATTTAAGGCATTCCCTTTCCGTGTCATAGTGCCTGTATGATAGTGGGCATGAACACGGCCTGTTGTCAGGATAAAGGGATACTCTGGATCGGTCACCTCCGCGGAAGGCTGGTATTCAATTGGGGAAAAGAGGCCCTTACCCCGAGAAAACTGACTGATATGTAAAATGGGAGTCCCTGGATGGTCTTTTGTCGGGCATGGCCATGTCAAGCTTCCCTCCTTATCCAAGCGATCATATTGAATTCCTGCATAGCTGGGGGTGACGCTGTTAATTTCATCCATAATTTCGGAGGGTGTCTTGTAATTCATGGGAAAGCCCATCCGTTTGGCGATTTCAGCAATGATTCTATAATCTTCCATTGCCTCCCCTGGCGCTTCCAATGCTTTTCTGACGCGCAATACTTTTCGTTCCGTGTTGGTGAAGGTTCCTTCTTTTTCAGCAAAGCAGGCGCTTGGAAGAACAACGTCCGCATACTTAGCTGTTTCGGTAAAAAAAATATCCTGCACGACCATAAAATCAAGCTTGGTGAAAAGATGTTCAACGTGGGTTAAATCCGCATCACTGAGGAGCGGGTTCTCTCCCATAATATAGAGCGCTTTGATTTTGTTCCCGGCCTCAGGAATCATTTCTGTAACCGTCATGCCTGGTTTTCCGGAAAGGGATTGAATATTCCATGCTTTCTGGAATTTTTGACGAACCGCCTCATCGGTTACCGGTTGATATCCGGAGAACACATTGGGAAGACCGCCCATGTCACAAGCCCCTTGCACATTGTTTTGACCCCGAAGCGGGTTGACGCCCCCTCCTTCTACGCCAACATTGCCGCAGAGCATGGCCAAAGAGGCGAGAGACTTCACATTGTTTGTACCGCTCGTATGCTGGGTGATTCCCATGGTATATAGAATCGACGCAGGATGTTCTGACGCATAAAGGCGTGCGGCGGCTTCGATATCTTGCGCTGAAATTCCTGTAATTTTAGATACATATGATGGAGAATATTTTTCGACGCATTGTTTTAATTCTTCAAATCCGGTTGTCCGTTCATCGATATAGGGTTGCGCTTGAAGGGCTTCTCTGATGATCACATGCATCAATCCATTGATCCACGCCACATCGGTTCCAATTTTAGGCCGAAGCCATAGATGGCAGATATCGACCAGTTTAATCTTTCGTGGATCTACGACGATCAGTTTGGCGCCATACTTGGTGACCGCCTCATAAATGTAATTCGCAATGATGGGATGGTTTTCCGTGGTATTGGTTCCAGTGACTAATATGACCTTGGATTTAAGTATATCCTTAACCGGGTTTGTCATCGCACCGCTTCCAAATGAGGTGGCAAGACCTGCCACCGTAGAGGAGTGTCAGAGGCGGGCGCAATGATCAAGATTGTTGGTGCCAATTACCCCTCTCATGAATTTCTGGAACAGGTAGTTGTCCTCATTTGTACATCGGGCTGAAGTCAGGCCGCCGATGGCGTCCGATCCGTTCTCTTTTCTGATTTTGCTGAATTTTTCCGCAACCAAGGTGAGGGCTTCTTCCCATCCAGCTTCATGAAAAACCCCATTTTTTTTTATCAGCGGTTTGGTCAATCTCTGATCGTTTGAAATAAATTCATACCCAAATCTGCCTTTAACACACAGACTTCCCCGATTGATACCCGCATCATCCTTGCAGGTAACACCAACGATTTGATTATCGAAGACATTAAGCTCCAGTTGGCAGCCGCAGCCGCAATAGGTGCAGGTGGTGGGGACTTTTTTAACGTTCCAGGATCTTCCTTTGATTGGACTTAAATTTTCGGTAAGGGCCCCAGTGGGGCAAACCTGAAGGCATTCACCGCATGAAACGCATTTCTCCTGATCAACTGAAAGACGCTGAGCCCCTTCTTCATTTATAACACTTAATGCCCTGACACCTTTTATTTCGTTACAGGCTGTAACGCATCGAAGGCATAAAATACATCGATCCGGCCAATATCTGATTAAGGAAGTCGCATAGAGGCTATCCTGTTTTTTCTTTGGTGCGAGATACTCGGCGTTTGTAACTTTATATTCAAATACTAGATCCTGAAGCGCGCACACACCGGCTTTGTCGCATATAGGGCAGTCAAGGGGATGATTGACAAGAAGCAACTTTAGGACTTCTTGTCGCATTCGAAATAAGCGATCGGAGTTGGTTTTAACAGATATCCCTTCAGCCACCGGTGTGGTGCAAGATGTTACGGGATTGTCATACCCTTCAATTTCAACAACACACAACCGGCATGAGCCAATGGGGTTTAGTCTTTCATGATAGCAAAGGGTGGGAATTTTAATCCCCGCGCCTTGTGCGGCTTGAAGGATTGTATTGTTCATCTGGGAGAGAACTTCTTTTCCATCAATTGTTAATTTGACCATATCCATTTATCCAACGCTCTTTTTTAACTATATTTTTAATTATCATTATTTAATTTTTCAAAGCCAATAATCTATCAAAGGCTTTGAAGACAAAACCTAATTTCAAATAATAAAAAGGTATATATAGATAACGAAACATGGGGTGTCAAGTGCTATCCAGGGAGAGATCGCTGTTCCATCGAGGATCAATTTCGATTAGCTCGTTTACAAGTTCAATCACTGGCATTTTTATTCAAGGTTTCCTTTATCATAGGAGGTGTTTGTCCTGTGCGCTGCTCCAGGAGCAGTGGATGACTGTCCTGAAATTGTAACAATTTGAATTTTGTGATCTCCATTTCCGTATCCAAGGCCTTTAATTTTAATCGATACTGGAGGTAAATAATCACCAGCACAATCATCACAACGACGAAGAATACCGTTGTCGGCACCCACCAGTATTTTATCAGCCAGGTGATCGCGATATCTCCCGTGTATTTCAAAATTTCAGGGATATACCAAAGAAGAAAAAGGACTACGACCGAAAGCAGCATAAACCAGATCACGTTAATCTGACTCAACTTATTCAAGCTGGAGGCGAAACTGTTGGCGGAATCCTCACTCTCTTTTTCAGTTTGTTCAACCACCTGCATATAGGCTCGGGTGAGCAGGAGGATGATGAAGGCGATTCCTATCGGAAACCCCACGGAGATCAATATCCACGCTTTCCATGGAAAAGGAATCACCTCTTTCTCATTTTTTACAATCAGGTAAGAACGTTGGTTATTTCTTTCATTATATACATTCAGGGCCAACCTTTCATTGGGTTTTAGCTGCTCTGGATGATTGATATAAATTTGAGCCATTTCTTCCGTGATCGGGGTCTCCATCCGTCTGACAACATCCTTCTGATACAACATCGTGCATATGGTGATAAAAAGCTCAAGCACGCATACAGATGCCGTGACAAGCTTTAAGATGACATCTCGATCTTTCAGATCTATTTTTTCGTTCATAATAACCCTTGCAAAAATGAGTGTTCCATATTGGGTGGCTTTATAAGCCTCACATCATTAAAACCGATTTCGCATTCATCCCTTCCCCAAGTCATGGTAAAAAAAATGACGGTCCGCCACCCTAACGAAGGCCAGATGGGCAGGTTTACCGTCGGCATATCAAACGTCTAATGGTTAAAACCATTATTTTTTTGAGGGGTCAAGGTAACATGTCGAATTTTTGTGTGTCAAGAGTTTTGTTGTTGTTAAATCAAGACCAAGGGTCACTATTGAGCACCTGAACGAAAACCCTCTTTTTTCCCAATTTCTGCGTCAGACTCAAATTTTAATCCTCCAAATACTTCTATGTATTCTTGCGGTTAAAATTTTCGCCTTCCTTGAACTTGGAAAAAAATCCTGGTTT
>JAGVHJ010000408.1 GCA_020056645.1 Desulfobacterales bacterium | reverse complement strand
TTCGTAACCTATTGAAATCACATAATTGGGTAGGGTAAGTCTTTTTTTATTGGCTCTAAGTGTCCGAAAACCGAAGCTGTAAGTATTTGTTTCAAAACGATTTTTTACTTGCCCGGACTTATTGAGAAGTTACGATATCTTTTGATAAATAATGGATAACAGGACGAAAACGGGTATTAAATCATATGACCGGAACTATACGTGGTCATGCAACATGGCGTTTTGGAAATGCGTCCGGCCAAATCCTATAAACGGTGGATGGATCGAATCCCCCAGGTTTACCGTGAAGCGGTTCTGGAGGAACGGGTCACTTCCCTTCCACAGGTCGCCAACGATCCTTAATGTCTCTCACTACTCAAGCATTACCGGAGTCTGATGCCCATGGCCATGGAAGTCCGGAAACCGATTTTTTTCCTGAAATCCGCCGATGGTGCCATTGGCGCTCACATGGAAGCGGTGAAAAGCTGTTATAGAGATTTCCAGGAGCTGGCGAGGAAAGTCGCCCTCTCCACAGGCATGGCGCTGCCGTTGCAATCATGACCTCTTCGCGGGTGCGCCTATCCTTGAATCCGGATACCCTTCTTTTCAAGGTCCGGATCGGATAGAACCCTCACCTCTGTCAATCCATAGTGGGTGCAAAGAGCCTTCACATTGGCGTTCTTCTGGCCCCTCATGGTGGAGATCTGGCTGGGATGGACGTGGATTTCCAGGGAGCTCCTTTTTCCCAAATCGGGATTTTCATTCAGGATCTCCATCACCCGGTCCAGATAGATGGCGGAATAGATCAGCTGCCCAAAGGCGGGATGGTAAGGCCCGGCAAGAATCGAGGTCTCTTTTTCCAGGGTCTCGTCAGCCTGAAGTCCCATGCGGATGACCCGTATATGATGTTCGTTAAAGTGAAGATAGAGTTGTTTCGTCCACGCCACACTCTCGTCAAGGGATAGGGGACGATACTCCCCCAATCTGTAAGATCGGGCCAGGGGGCTTTGATCGATAACCAGCGTCGGATAGACTCTGACGAAATCGGGTTTTAGGGATGCGATGCGCCGTCCGGTATCAAGGGCGATTTTTTCCGAATCGCCGGGAAGGCCAATCATCATCTGAATGCCTGTTTCGTAGCGCTCCTTTTTTAGCAGTTGTAAGGCGTGCATCGTATCCTGGGCGGAGTGGCCCCGGTTCGACAATTCAAGCACCTGGTCATCCATGGATTGCGCCCCAATTTCGATGGTTGAAACCGGAAAGGGCTTAATGATTTTAAGTCGTTCGGGATTAATGGTGTCGGGCCTTGTGGAGAACCGGATGCTCTGAACTTTCCCTGACCGGACAAAGCCGGTGGCGGTCTGGAGAAGGCGGCGGATCTCGACCGGGTCGAGGCCCAGGAAGTTACCCCCATAAAAAGCGATTTGCACTGGAAACCGATGAGGGCTTTTAAAACCGATAAATCGCTGGATCTCACTCTCGACGGCCTCACTGTCGGGCAACGACGCGGCTGCCTGGCCGGTAATGGCCACCTGGTTACAGAAGGCGCATTGATGGGGACATCCTTTGTGGGGAATAAAGAGAGGGATGACAAAGGGGGCGTCACCGGTCGGCATCGGGAGTGGTCTTGGTCTTCAATTTCAGCAGGTCAAGGGCCTTCAGGGCCGCCTCCTGCTCCGCATATTTTTTACTTCTTCCAGCTCCGGATGTTTCGAGACCTCCCAATGTCAGATGAACGAGAAACGTCTTGTCATGATCGGGTCCGGTTTCCTGAACAACCCTGTACTCAGGCAACGGCCCCTTGAAGGTTTGCACCAGTTCCTGAAGTCTGCTTTTCGCGTCATGGGTCTGTTTGATCGTCTCCGCGGATAAAAAGAGGGATGAAAATTGATTTTGAACAAAATCAAAGGCGTTTTGAAAGCCGCCATCCAGATAGACTGCCGCCACAACCGCCTCGAACGCATCCGATAGAATCGAGTTTTTGTCATGGCCGTTGGTCTGGACCTCCCCTTTGCCGAGCTTCAGGTAATATCCCAGGTCGATCTTCCGTGCAAGGCTTGCAAGCTGGGTCTCATTCACCATGTTCGCGCGCATCCTTGAGAGATCTCCTTCTGGGAGCTCTGGAAAGGATCTCATCAGCAGATGACCGATGACGAGATTCAGCACCGCATCCCCTAGAAACTCGAGCCGTTCGTTATCGGTCAAGGTCTGGTTCGGTTGTTCGTTTACAAAGGAGCTGTGGCGAAGGGCGTTGTCAAGCAGGCCCCCGTTGTTAAAACAATATTTCAGTTCCTTTTCCAAAGCGTCTCGATTTTTTCTATCATTCATTATCGTTCATGGGTCTGGGAAGAGCGTGTCTGTGCCCGTCAAAGACAGGGCGGGATAAAAAACAATGCGTTAAGCAGGAATCACTCCGGGGGTAGGTCGGGATATCCGGAAAGAATGGGGTAACGACAGCACGTCTGTTCCGGTAACGATTACATTCATGGAATGATCGATGGTTATAACCCTATTTTCCAAGCGATTTCTCCAGTGCTTCCTCTTTTGTCTTGCAATCGATGCACTGGGTTGTGACGGGCCGCGCCTTTAATCGATCAATGGAGATATCTTCTTCGCAGGTTTCGCAAATGCCGAAGGTCCCCAGCTCAATCCTTTCCAGAGCATCTTTTATTTTGTTAATCAGCTTGTGCTCTCTGTCACGGATTCGAAGCATGAAGTTCCTGTTGGCTTCATGAGAGGCCCGATCTGTGGGGTCAGGAAAATTTTCTTTCTGATTGGTCATGCCTTCAACCGTATCATCCGCCTGGTCAATCAGATCCGCCAATCGATTTGTGAGAAACTCTTTAAAATAATTTCGTGTTGCCTCATCCATAGTGATAACCTTCCTCAAATCCAGGTTGGGGTTGTAGTAAATTGAGGATATGTACACATAAAACGCCTTTTTTGTAAAGGAATAATTTGCCGTGGCTTTATTCGTTGTATCCGAGAAGATAATTGCAAAATAAAAGGGAGTGGGGTCGCTTCTCGTTACGAGGCTCTGCCTCGTAACCAGGACCCAAAACCCACTTGTCCAGATTTTTCAAATCTGGCTCCCATAGGGTAAGTTCTGAGGTAACTTCTCAATAAGTCCGGGTGAAGCTATTTCATAAGGTCGTTTTTCAGAATTTTTTTGGTATCATTGAACTCGTGTGATATTATATATAGAAAAT
>JAGVHJ010000578.1 GCA_020056645.1 Desulfobacterales bacterium | reverse complement strand
TTGTCTCTTTTGTCAATTATCCGGAAGCGGTGCATTTCTCCTATGAACGATATCTGATCAATACGATCCGGGAGGAGGCCGGCCTCGATAAGACGCCTGTTCGGCTCATCTTCAGGCAGCGAACCGGGAAAATCGACTTCAGCGGGCGGAAAGACAAAGAGAAGGAGGGACGGCGGAGGAAGAGCAAACGGTAATGGATCTCTTCGAGCATCGGGCCGGGAAGCATCGCTCCGGAAAGCCTTTGGCCGAACGTATGCGGCCCAGGAGCCTTGATGATCTGATCGGTCAATCCCATATCGCGGAGAGGGGAACCCTGATCCGGAACGCCATCGAAAAAGACGCGCTCTTTTCCATGATTCTCTGGGGGCCTCCCGGCTGCGGCAAGACCACCCTTGCCAACATCATCGCCAACGAGACCCGCTCCTATTTTGTTCAGATTTCGGCGGTCCTCTCCGGAGTCAAGGAGATCCGGGCCGTCATCGATGATGCCAAGAAGCAGAAAAATTTATTCAGTAAAAGAACCATCCTCTTCGTGGATGAGATTCACCGGTTCAACAAGTCCCAGCAGGACGCCTTTCTCCACCATGTTGAAAGCGGCCTCATCACCCTGATCGGCGCTACCACGGAAAATCCCTCTTTTGAGGTCATCCCGGCCTTGATGTCGCGGTGCCGGGTCATTACCCTCAAGGCCCTTTCGTCCGAAGATATGAAAATGGTTCTTCTTCGGGCGTTACAAGACGAGGAGAATGGTCTGGGCGGGGAAAAGATCTCCTTTTCCGATGATGCCTTGATGTGCCTGGTGAAATTGGCCGATGGGGATGTCCGGGCCGCGCTGAACAGCCTGGAGATGGTGGCCTTTCAGGTCAAGGCCGAAAGAGCCGCCGAAGCCGATTCATCTTCAGGTGACATCGTGGTGGATCTTCCCTCAATCGAAACGATTCTCGAAAAAAAGGTGCTGCTCTACGACAAGGCCGGTGAAGAGCACTATAATCTCATCTCGGCCCTTCACAAGAGCCTCAGGGACAGTGATCCAGATGGGGCCGCCTACTGGCTTTTAAGAATGCTCTCTTCCGGGGAAGATCCCTTTTATATCGCCCGGCGCATGGTGCGTTTCGCCACCGAAGATGTGGGCGTCGCCGATCCCAATGCTTTAAGCGTCTCCCTGAACGCCATGGAGGCCTACCGGTTTCTCGGTTTTCCCGAAGGAGAGCTCGCCCTGGTGGAGGCGGCCCTCTATCTTGCCACAGCTCCCAAGAGCAACGCTGTCTACGCAACCTATAACCGGATCAAGGATGTGATCCGGGAGACCGGCTCCCTTCCCGTGCCCTTCCATATCCGGAATGCGCCCACCCGTCTCATGAAAGAGATGGGATATGGGGAAAATTACCAGTACGCCCACGATTTCAAGGATGGTGTCGTGGCCCAGGAACACCTTCCCGACACGCTTCAAGGAAAACGTTTCTATCTTCCCACCGACCGGGGGTATGAAAAGCTCGTAAAACAACGTCTGGAGGGATGGCTTCAGTTGAAGAAAAAAAGAAAAACCGAGTGACTCCAGGGTAATCGCATTTGGGATGCGCCTGAAGGCGGCCCTGCCGGGGGCCAACCTTTTGAAAAGGTTGCCAAACATATCAAAATAAAGGTTCAATAAACATCATCTAAAAACCTATTTGCCCAGCTTTTTAAAAGCGGGTCGCCGGAGGCATTGATAATCAATTCAAGTTATTACTTAAATCACTCACCAAGCCCTATTCCATATGCGATTCCCCTCTCTTTTTTATTGGTCCGCCGCGACAGGTTCCTTCCGGATCTTTATCGGCCTGATGGCCGATTGGAAGGCTTTTGAAGCGTACTCCCCCGCAAGGGAAGATTCAGGGATCATGGCTTTGAAGCTGGTGGTGAAGTTGAGATCGGAAAAGTCGCTGTTCACGGAGATGAGTTTGGGCGCGCTCATGGTGAGATAGATGCCGCAGGCCTCTCCCCAGTCGCAGATATGGCCGTCGTTGTCGTTGTCCGTTCCTGTGTAGAGATTATACAATCCCGGCTCCACGTTGGATAGGAGAAAATCATAGAGGCTGTTTGTGGGAAGGAGGGGAATCGCCGTGAACTCCTCATTCGGGCTCGCGTCAAAAGGAACCAGCACGAGGTATTGAAGACCGGCGTTCAAGCCGTCGCTGTTGGCGGCAATAACCTGCATGATCACGGGAATGGTCACGCTATTGGCGGTGGAAGAGAGGGTGATCGCGCCGGTGTGGCTGCCTGGGGCGAGGCCTGACCGGTTGATGGAGACGGTGTAGGAACCCAGTTTGCTGGAGGTGATGGAGGAGGCCGTGACGGTGAGCCAGGGTTCGTCGGTCGTAATCTTGCTCACGGATAGGGCTCCGCTGCCGCCGTTGGTGGCTGAAATATCGATGGCGCTCCTCGTGGGGTCAAAGTTGAGTGTCTCCGGAGAGACGACCAGGGTCGCGGTGGAGGTGGTGATGGGCCCGCTTCCATCAATCTCCTGGGCCTTGGTGACCGCGAGATAGGCGTCGATCAATCCGTATCCGAAATAGATATCCGACCCGATATTTTCCGTGATCTCCCCCCCCTCAAGAAGCGCCTGCACATCGTCCGGGGAGAGATCCGGGCACACCGACTTCATGAGCGCCATGACGCCCGACACATGGGGCGTCGCCATGGAGGTTCCTTCCATGAAGTAGTAGCCGTACTTGACGCTTCCGGAGGCGTCGTTTCCGCCGGTGCTCAAGATGCCGTCCGAATGTCCATCGCCGTTCACATCCGCCGAGGTATCACCGCCTGGGGCCGCCACCTGAATCCATTTGTCGTAGGTGGTTCCATAATTGGAGTAGGAGGCGAGCTTTTTTCGCATGTCCACCGCGCTCACCGAAAGAATGCCTTCATGGGCCGCCGGATAGGATCGGGCGCTTGAAGATTCGTTTCCGGCCGCGGCCACGATGATGCACCCCTTATCCCTTGCCTGTTGATAAATTTTTTGGGCTGCTTTTGAATAGTCGGGCCCGCCAAAGGAGAGATTGATCACGTCGGCGATTTTTGAAGGAATGGTTTTCGAGTCGTTGTCAAGACCTGCGGCGTAACGGATCGCCTGGATGATATCGTAATCGGTGCCCCCCTTTTTCCCAAGGACGCGAAGGGGCATGATTTTCGCCGACCACGCGATGCCTGAAACTCCCTTCTGGTTATTGCTTGCCGCGGCGATGGTGCCGGCGACATGGGTGCCGTGAAAACTGCTTGAGTTGCCATAGGCCTCGTCGCCGGGATCATCGGGATCGTTGTCCATGCCATCTCCATCCAGGGCGCTATCCTTGTCCCGGATGAAATCGTAGCCCTGGACCAGTTTTCCGCTCAGGTCCGGATGGTTTACGAGAACCCCCGTGTCAACCACCGCAACCACCACATCGCTATCACCGGTGGTGACATCCCACGCCTGGGGCAGGTGAAGGAAGGGATAGTGCCATTGGTAACGGTAGGAGGCGTCGTCGGGGGTGGTGCTAAAGGGTTTCCGGATATAGTTGAGATCCGCGGAGACCACGTCGGCTCTTTTTCTGAGAGTTTTAACGGCAAGCAGGGTGTCCAGTTTTTTCTTCATCTCGGGCGATGGGGGCGCGCCTCCCACCTTTGCCGATGGCGAAACAGCCTCCTCTGCCGAGAGCGCATCGGACGCTCTTCCCGTATCCTCCTCCGGATCTCCCAATGTGAAGAGCATGGGCCTTCCCGGAGCGCCGGATTTCATTTTCAGACCGGTTGACCGTTCGTACCAGGCGATTCTTTCTTTGAACCCCAGGGGTGATTTGTCGTCTGCAAATTCGATGATCATCTCGCCGGGGATAAAATCGCCTTTGAGCGAGAGCGCTTCGGCCTGGGCCGTGGCCCCCTGATGCTGGCCGATAATCAGCACATAGTTGGAGGCCCCTGAAAAGAGTTTGACGTCGAGATAGTGAACGCCTTTGGAAGAGACTTGGATGAATTCGGTGGTGGAGAGATCGCTCGATGTCTCAAGGAGAACGCCCGATGCGTCGTAAAGATAGAGATCGATATCGGCCTCCTGGGGGTCGGCGATGTAGAGGGAGATGGACTCGTTTCCGGAAAGCGTGACTTTATAAAAATCCGATTCGTCGCCCTGGTCAAATAGCGCCCCCTTCTCACCCGCGTTTTTCAGGGTCACATAGCCGCCAACAACGGCTGGATTGGATATCTCCTGGGCATGGGCCATGTCGTTGTTGGGGGTGAGAGGCGCATATGGATCATTCATGTCGCCATCCGCTTCGGTTCCCGCCATGATGCTGATGTCGCCAGAAAGGGAAAAGGTTTTATCCGCGGTTGTGACGGAGATGGTTTGGGAGGCGGAGCCGCTTTTTCCGGTGCTGCCTGTTATCTTTAAGGTGAGTTTATAGGTCCCGGCTTGGGTATAAATATGGGAGGCGGTGACGCCTTCCGATTCTGTCCCGTCTCCGAAATCCCAGGCATAGGAGGTGATAACGCCGCTCGTGACGCTGGAGTCGGCGGCGCTCATGGTCAGGTAAAAGGGCGCAAACCCGCTTCCGTCTGATAGATTAAGCCGGGCTGTCACGGATGGGTCGGTCGAATCGCCGCCGTCGTCATCCCCACCCCCGCCACCACCACCTCCACAGTTTATAAGGAGGATGACGGCAAGAAACACCTGAATTAAAAACGACTGTTTCATAGCGGGGCCCATTCCTTAAAAAAGAAACAACGGGTGACACTAAAATCTTAGAGAGACTCTTTGGGCAATCTCACAAGGAAGACCGGTTTTTTCGAGCGTTTTAGGACTTTGGTTGAGATGCTGCCGATCATGGCGTCAATAATGTTTCCATGACCGTGGGAGCCCATGACGATGATATCGCAGTTTCGCTCGTCGGCAATCCTCAGGATCTCATCAACCGGATTTCCTTTGGTGATGACGATCTCGTCCATCATAAAAGGCTGATCTTCGAATTTGCTTTTGGCATTGTCGCAGAAATGGGTGAGGATCTCCCGGACAGGGACATTTTCCCGTTTTTTACCGATCAAAGCGCCTCTTGCGTCTTCCATATGTTCGTTTTTTATTTCCGCCCATTTTTCCTTGCCAACGTATCCCATGGCGCTTGAGTAAATCGTCGGTGAGTCGATGACCGTGTGAAGAATGGTGATGCTCGCACTGTATTTATTGGCGAGGCTGACCGCATAGGCGAACGCCTTTCTCGCGTAGTCTGATAGATCCGTGGCATAAAGAATTTTATTGATTTTCACTTCCGGGAACATGGTTTTCAGGTCCTTCAAATTAAATGGTTTAGGGGAGGGGACGCCTTCATAAAATCCGCTACCGTCCGTGAACCTGGGCGCTGGCCCGGTCCACTCTCTGAAACAATCATCTTACTGAATTTGTAAACAAATTTTTTTGCATATTATGCGGTAGCCTCTGGAATCTGTCAAGATTTAATGCCGGAATATTATTTCATTTTGAATGAACTTTTCTTCATTCCCATGACCACGTCCTGTAAAGCTGGCAAAATCGCCTGTTTTTGCGTCGGCATAAAAATGCTTTCATTGTATCCAATTAAAATAATTAATTTTTTCAATAATCAATAGGGCTTTTCCGTGATAGGCGGCTGCCTGCGGATTCAGTCGGCAAGCAACCGGTTTTTCAGCTATTTTTTCAAACCTGATCGAATAAAAAATCCTTGATAATAAAAAACAATTCATCGTATTATAGCCCGATTGCTGACCGGCCATCTTGCCTGCGGACGCAATCCGCTGGTGGTCCTGATTTTTTCGTGCCAGAGTGGCTGTCAATTTTATAAGGTTTTTAAAATAGGGAAAATCATTAGTAGGCAACTGGTCTGGCAACGCGATACCCGGCCAAAATGCCTCTATCAGATGGAGATGAAAGATGTGCCGCTAAGTGATCTCCCTTATGGTCTTGAAAGCTCGGAAAAACTTAAGATCCCCGGCTATAAAATTGGAATTCCTGTTCGAGAAATCTATGGAACTATTGTTTCAGAACGATTTGAGGAAAATCTTGCTTTCAAGTTGTTTGAAAAAAACAAAAAATACGACGTCAGAGAGATATGTGCTTTTAGGGAATCCGAGGACATCGTATGGAGGTTTCACATAACCATCTTTGAAGACAAACAGCATGAGATGATAAAGGGTTTTTTCCAAAAACTCAGTAATGGAGAAGAATAAAAAACTGCATAACAACCCGGTGCAAGCGACAGCCAGGGCCGGGTTTTTTTGGGAATGTTGTTTCAGGCTGGAATTTCTCAACTATTTAAAAGGTCAGGGGAAGCCATGGCTGCTCCTGACCGGTGCATTAGACACACTTAAATCTTGGAGAAAATATGACAAGCGATCCTTCTGAAAAAAACATTTCTCGCAGTGCTGATATCCTCCTACAGAAAATTGAAAAGGAAGACGTTTTCCAT
>JAGVHJ010000170.1 GCA_020056645.1 Desulfobacterales bacterium | reverse complement strand
TTTGATCCTCGAAATACGCCATGTATTCCTGCGGTCAAAATTTTTTTTCCGCCTTGGATTTGAACAAATTTCCTAAAAACTTGAAGGTCGAATGAAATAGGGCCATATGTGACCAGCGGTTAAATATGACCTTATTCGTGCGATTGTTAAAGATAACTCTCCCCATATTTTTTTGTATAATTCTTCAATAAAATCATTAAGATGTATGACACGCATTCCGGTTCGAAGCCTGGCACAAAAATTGATATATATCTTAGTAAGCCGTATGGAAATTTAAGCACAATCAACTGAAATCCAAACAAAGAGGAGAACCTTAATGAAACCCAGCACCCACGACAAAACAGAAGGCAAAATGCACCAGGCCAAAGGAAAAATCAAGGAGATCGTCGGAAAAGTAATCGGAAACCGCGAACTGGAAGGCGAAGGTAAAGTCGAAAAGATGGGCGGAAAAATCCAAGAAAAACTAGGCCAGATCGAAAAAGTTACAGGCAAGTAGAAAAAGTCCCCGCCGATGAAGAACCTCTGATCAAAGAGATCAAAGGACAGGGAGATGCTATTACAGGAAAAGATGTTGAAAGATGATTCCGCAGGTCAGACCAAACGGGGGCTCGCACCCGAAAAATCTGGCCTGCCTGCAAACAAAATTCATATGGAACCCAACATCCTGACGGCGCATAAGGCACTCTTTGATTTCATGGTTCAAATTCAAAAAAAGAGCCCGGACGAATGCCGGTTAAGGAAGCGGGTGTGGAATGGAGGCGACCTAAACAACGCAAGAATGTATCGGTTGCGGTCAAGAGACGAGGCTACCCTGTCAGAGTATCAAAAAGCGGGGACTGACTAATGGTTCTTTATGTGAACTTTCTTCGCTGAAGCTTGTGACCCCATATTTATTGTATTGGATCGTCAATAAAGGAGTGGATGTCATGACCAACAGAGTTTTAATTATCACGAGCAATGCTGATGATGCAAAGGCCTTGCAGAATGTGCTCGGCAAAGAAATTGACGGTATATTTAAAACCGAATGGGTGTCTCATCTGTCAGACGGAATCGAACGACTATCCTCAGGCGGCATCGACGCGATAATGGTGGATCTTACATTGCCTGACAAGCAGGGCATTGAGACATTCGACGCCCTGTTCGCAGTCGCGCCCCACACACCTATCATGATACTCAACGCCGTGGTTGACGAAATGCTTACGACGGAAGCGGTTCAGCACGGCGCGCAGGGTTATCTGACAAAAAGTCATTTTGGAAGTTATCTGGTGCCGCTTTCGTTACGTAACATGATCCAGAGCAAGGCTATCGAAGGGACGTTCTTCATAGAAAAAAACCGTGCTGAAATCACACTCAATTCGATCAGCGATGCGGTCATCTGCACCGATATGTTTGGTAATGTGGATTATCTAAACGTTGCTGCGGAAAGCATGACCGGATGGTTGAGGGATGAAGCGCGTGGGATTCCAATTAGCAAAGTTATGAAGATTATTAACTGCGAAACGCGCGAAATCGAACGCAATCCCATCGATTTAGTCCTGCGGAAGGACATGCCTATGAAACTGGCTTCAGGTACGATCCTGATCCGGCGTGACGGGCATGAAGCGGCCATTGAAGATTCCGCGGCGCCCATTCACGACTGGGACAATAAGATGGTCGGCGCGGTGATAGTGTTCCACGATATCACGGCCTCCCAGACCATTGCCTTGAAAATGTCGTATCTGGCTCAACACGATTTTCTCACCAACCTGCCGAACCGTGTGCTGCTAAACGATCGTATCTCTCAGGCGATCGCTTTTGCGAAACGATGCGGGACATCTCTTGCAATGCTGTTCATGGATCTGGACAATTTTAAACACATTAACGATTCCCTCGGGCACGAAACAGGCGACAAACTGTTGAAATCCGTTGCAGAACGGCTGTGTGGATGCGTTCGAAAGTCCGACACGGTCAGCCGGCAGGGCGGCGATGAATTTTTGATACTTGTAACAGAGAACAGGCATGCCGAGGATGACGCCGCCTTGACCGCCAATAAGATCATCGCCGCGCTTGTTCTGCCCCATTTCATTAATGCCAATGAGCTGTATGTGACAGCAAGTATCGGTATCAGCGTTTATCCCACGGATGCCATGGACGCGGAAACGCTGATCAAACACGCAGATACCGCGATGTACTGCGCCAAGGAGTCCGGTCGCAACAACTACCAGTTTTTTAGACACGACATGAACGTTCGCGCAGTGGAGCGGCAAGTCATCGAAACCCATTTAAGACAGGCTTTGGAGCGTAAAGAATTTGTGTTGCACTACCAGCCCCTGATCAATCTGGATAGCGGCAGGATTACCGGCGTTGAAGCATTGCTGCGCTGGATACATCCGAATTGGGGCATAATTTTGCCGGATCGCTTTATACAGGTTGCGGAAAATTCAGGTCTGATAGTCCCCATTGGGCGCTGGGTGTTAAAAGAAGCATGCAGGCAAACAAAACGATGGGAAGATGAAGGGCTTAAACCGGGTTTGATCGCGGTCAACATCTCCGCACTGGAATTTCGCCATAAAGATTTCGTCAAGGGGGTTCGCACCATCCTGGATGAAACAGGCCTTGCGCCTTTCTCTCTTCAACTGGAAATTACCGAAAGTGTTTTGATGAGCGATGCCGAGTCCAGCGCGGCCATTCTTCAAGAACTCAAGGATATGGGAGCGCAACTGGCTGTTGACGATTTCGGCACCGGTTATTCCAGTTTGAGCTATCTGAATCAGTTTCCCATCGATATCCTGAAAATTGACCAATCATTCGTGCAGGCCATCGGCACTGAGAACGGAAATGGCATCATTGTCAGCGCTGTGATCGCCATGGGCAATAGTCTTATGCAACGCGTGGTGGCCGAAGGTGTTGAAAAGCGGGTGCAATTGAATTTTTTGAAGGAGTCGCATTGCGAGGAAGGACAAGGGTACTTTTTCAGCAGACCTCTGGTGGCGGATCAATTCGCCGAACTGCTGAAAACAGGCATAGCGGCCATGAATTATAATTGGTCTGGCCCGATTTAAAGGGTCAATGTCGGCCAATTGGGGGTGTCACATCTTGAAATGTGATTAATTGAATTTAGTCAATAATCTAAAGGTGATACCAAATCTTTCAGTAACTTCTCAATAAGTCCGGGTGAAGCTATTTCATAAGGTCGTTTTTCAGAATTTTTTTGGTATCATTGAACTCGTGTGATATTATATATAGAAAAT
>JAGVHJ010000212.1 GCA_020056645.1 Desulfobacterales bacterium | reverse complement strand
GCATCCAAATCTGACCCTAATTTGAGCGCCTTAATGTCAAACTTATTTCGTGTCAGGCCCTAAAGAAAATATCAGATGGCGTTCAGGGAAAGCGGGGAGTCCTTCAATTGCAGATTGGCCGCTTCCAGCTGCTCCTTTCCTGAAATCACCGCAATTCCTGATTTCATGGTATCTGGATTAAAATAGGTTTCCGCCACTTTTTGAATCTCTTTCCGGGAAATGGAAAGCAGCTTTTCCTTGTAGGCCAGACGGATCTCATCAGAAAGCCCCACCATTTTCCTGAAAAAGGCCTTGCGCGCCGCCGCCCCTGGGGTCTCTGGTTTGTCGATGGCGGAGCACACCTGGAGAATGGCCTCCCGGATATCTTCATCGGTATAACTTCCCATGCGGATAAAGTCGCAGGCGCCATTAAAGGCATTCAGGGTTTCGATAATGTGGGGGTCCCGGTAGGAGGCGAAAGAAAAGAGGCCATCCTCCGCGTTGTAAATGGCATATCCGCCGTAGGCGCCCCCCTTTTCCCGAATTTCTCTGTGCAGGTAGAGAGACTTGATCATTTTGCTGATAATGGAAAGGGCCGGCGCATCCTCATGTTCCAGTTTAACCGCCTGAAAGCTTTTTGCGACAAAGGATACCGAAGAGTGGGTATAATAGCCTTCACAAGTAACGCCTTCTTTAAGTGAAAAAAGAACCGATTCCTGAGATTTTTTTCCATTCGGAAGAGCATTCTGAAGCGCCCTGGTTATTTCTTCTCCTTTCCGTACCGGTTCGGCTTCGCCTACCAAAGCGGCCTGGAAGTTATCTCCATGGAAGAGCAGCTCTCCGATACTGAAGAGATTTTCAGAGATAACGACCAACTTCTCTTCTGTGAAATCCGTGTTGAGTTGCTTGATAAATCTCAGTTGATGAATGCCGTGCCATATTTCATTCAGGTGACTTGCTTCGGAAAAATGTCTGCAGGAAAGGGAGATGGCCAGTCGGTGACCATTATGGATAAGGGCCGACTCCATGCCCGCCTGATACTCTGAAAGAAGAATCTTCAAGCGTTTGCGATCTTCGAAGCTGAAAGAGAGAAGAAGATCTTTCAAGATGAGATACAGCTCCTCCAAATTCCTGTTCAAACATTTTCCGGAAATAGCGACAAATGGCATCAGGCTTCCCGCCCCGTCATAACGGGTTCTCGCGTTGGCGGAGAGCCCTATTCCTCCGGTTTTCGCGTCAATCATCCGGGCCAGTTCCACATAGGAGCGATTTTTTGTACCGACTCTCGAAAAAGATGCGGCGAAAAATGGAACCCACTCAATCAATCTTTCTGGAATAACCTTCGTGCTTGAAATAGCTGAAAAGTAGTAGATACCTCCGGTGGACTGATGATAGCAGAAGAGGGGCGGAGAGGGGATTTCATCTGTCACCGAAACGGTTTTAACAGCCGGAGGAATCTCTTTCAATCCAAGGGTTGGAAGGCATGAGAGATCCTCTTTTTGTTCCTGCAAAAGATTAAGGGCTTCATTATCTCTTTTTACTTTCTCTAAGTCGGCATCTGTGAATAAGGAGTGGATGGCGGTGAGTTTTTCCATGAGCTCCCGGTTCTCCCGTTCCGATTTCTCCTTATCCGGGACAAGAATCATTCTTACACGGTGATTATTTTCGAGAAAGTATCCTCGGATCTGATTTTCAAGAAACCGTCCTTGTTTCAGTTCATGGTTCAACCGCTCCAGATCTTGGTCGATGAGAAGCCCCTTGACCGGATCCCCGCCATGGATGAGAAGACCCGTGATCCAAAGAAAAATCTTCAATCCATAGGGGTAGGGTGTGTTGGTGATCTCCTTCCTGTGGAATTCGATCTGATGAATAGCGGCCTCCACAAGGGATTTATCGATTCCGTTATCCGACAAATGCCTCAGGGTATTTAAAATCAGGTTCTCAATTTGAGGTGCTGCGAGAGGGTCGGTGTTTTTCAGGCCACAGGCGAACATCGTGTCTTTATTTTCAGAATCAAAGCCGGTCCCGTCGCTTAAGGATGATCCCAATTCTGAGTCTATCAGCGCCTTTCTCAATGGAGAAGCGGAATTTCCCAGAAGAATGTTTTCAAGAATGATTAGAGAAAGCACCTCAAAAGAATCGGTGGTGTCAGCCATCAGCCATGCGAGACATACCTGGGCTTGTTTATCGGGGTTTTCATGGGCTCCAATAGGATAGGTGTAAAGTTTCTCCCTGGGGATATCCCACCTTTTCTGAGGAAGGACTTCCGTTACTGGATCAATTTTAGAAAAGGATGAAAGAGCCGCCTTTTCGATGAAAGAGAGATGCTCTTTAAGCGGCATGTCCCCATAGGTGTAAAAAAAAGCATTGCTTGGATGATAGTGAACCTCATGAAACCGTTTGAGCTGGTCATAAGTCAAATTAGGAATAGTGATGGGGTCGCCGCCGGAGTTGTTGCTGTACGTCGTATCTGGATAAAGAGCGTTTAGAAGAGACCGGGCCATCACCTGACTTTGAGAAGACATGGCCCCCTTCATTTCATTGAATACAACCCCCTTGAACCCCAGGATGGGCGGTTCATTTTCTCCCATATTTTTTTCGATTGCAATCCGGTGGCCCTCCTGCTTGAAGCTCAATTCATCCAGCAGTGGGAAAAAGGTAGCGTCCAGATAGACGCCAAGAAGGTTGTAAAAATCAGTCCGGTTTTCCGTC
>JAGVHJ010000363.1 GCA_020056645.1 Desulfobacterales bacterium | reverse complement strand
GACGCATCCGGCTATAGGGCCTTTGTAGACAACGGGGCTGGGGGCGGAATGGCCAACGACAGTGTCCAGAACGGCACAGAACCCACCCTGTACAGCGGTCAATTTGGAGACAGCGTATTCTTCGTGGGGGCGACTGTCCCATCCCTCTGGTTTAATAGCAGGGGATTCGCCAGCGCTAATTTCGGCACCACCATCACCATAAGAAACCAGCTGGGCGCGCAGAAACAGATTATCCTGAGTCAGCTTGGCAGGGTCCGGATCAACTGACCAAAGGGAGAAAAAAGGCCATGGTATCTGAATCAAAGCATATGCAGGGCTTCACCCTGATTGAGATGTTGATTGTGATTGTGCTGCTGTCCCTCATTTCAACGGCGATATACGAGGTTTATATGGGCCAGAAAAAAGCCCATCTAATCAACGAGGAGGTCGCCGCCATGCAGCAGAATCTCCGGGCGGCCATGTATTATCTGGAAGACGACATCAAAAAAGCTGGACTTGATCCCTCAGGAAACGCGAATGCGGGTATCCTGGTTGCTGATGTGAGCACCCTTCAGTTTACGCTGGACAATACCGGAGCCGTCGGCGACGGTCTCGACAACGACAAAAACAACGTCGTGGACGATGCCCAGGAGTGGTATAACGGGAGCACAAACGATGCGAGTGAGAATATCACCTATTTACTCTACGATTCCGGCGCGGATGGCGACATGGATCTTGGACGGCGTGTGGGGGCTGGCGCCAACCAGCCTGTTTCCGATAACATCGATGTGTTCGATATCGTTTATTTAGATAACACGGGGGCTGTTCTTGGCCCTCCGCCGCTTACTGCGGCCATGATGGATAATGTCAGCGCCTTCCAGATCACCCTGGTGGCGAGATCGGACCGGCCAGATCCGGATTACACCGACACCCAATCCTATTTCAACCAGCAGGGCATGCTGGTTTTGGCACCGCCCAATGATCGTTTCAGGAGACTTTCCATTACCACCACCATCAGGGGCAGGAATCTTGGATTATGAAAACATGGAAGAGGAGCCTTGGGGATGTTTCTTAGAGAAAAAAAACACGAGGAATCGAAAGAGCGCCAACAGGGGTTCACCCTGCTGGAAATTATCATCGCACTCTTCATTTTCGCCATCGGTATCATGGGGGTCACGATGATGCAGACCATGGCCTTGAGTAACACAAACGCCGCTCGCCAGAGGGTAGGCGCCTCTTCCTGGTTGACAAGCCAGATGGAGCAGATTATTTCAACCCCCTATGCCTCTCTTTCAAGCGGTACTGCCTTGCAGGGAAATTATTCAATGTCCTGGACCGTGGATCCGGCCGTCAACAATTCGAGAACGGTTCATTTGACCGTGGCATGGCTTGAGGGGAGCGCCAACAGGAGCACCACTTTCGACATCATCCGCGTGAGGGGTATCTGACAGATGCGCTCCGTGATAGAAACGATTGGGAAAAAAAAGGAGATCTGAAATGAAAAAAGAAATCATTTCAATAGTTTCCAATGAAAATGGCTCCGCCATAGTCATTACGGTGTTGGTTCTTGCGGCGCTTACGATCCTTGGCATTTCGGCCTCAAACACCTCCAACACGGAAATCATGCTCGCCAATAATGAGATGTTATATAAACAGAACCTTTATAAGGCCGAGGCTGCGGCCATGGAAGGAGCCCAGACCCTTGAGAACGAACCCACCGCCAACCTTCTGGCCTTCACACCCCTGTGGCTCAATCAAAATGGGGTCAATATGACCGATCTCTCCTTATGGGATTACGATGGCCAGGGAGGTAACGACAACGCCAACATGGGAATCCTCGCCAACACTGTGTTCGCGGTTGTTTTTAATAAGATCGCCCTGGGAAGTTCCCTGGATCTAACCGCATCGACCCTCCTGAGGGAATTTTCCGTATATGGGTTCAGCCGTCCGGGCACCAACTCCAATTTCATCGAAATCGGATATAAAAGAAGATATTGATTAAAAAGTCACCTCCCATTCCATGACAAAACGATTCTCCGATCCCCTTTCTGCTCAATTCGTACTCAAGGTGCTGCATCAGAAGGGCTTGATTAGCGCTGAACAAGCCGAATCTGTTATGAGAAACAAGAGCTCGGCCAAAGAGAGGCTCGAGAAGGCCAAGGTGGAAGAGTATCGTTCCTCTGGCAGGATAAAAATCGAAACGCCAGTTACGATCATTGATATCATCCTCTCTTTGGGGCTTAAAAAATGTCCGGATCAAAAAGAGGCGATCACCGAAGAAGAGCTCTATCTGGCGCTTGCCGGGCCCTGGGGGTTCCCCTATAAGAAAATAGACCCGCTTTCTTTGGATCTTCATGTGGTTACATCGACCATTCCCCGCTCCTTCGCCATGAAACACCTGATGCTTCCCATTGATCTGAAGGAGAAAAGACTGACCGTCGCGACCTCGAACCCCTTCAACACGGAAGCCATCGACGATATTGCCAGGGCTGGCCAGTTACAGGTGGATGTCGTTGTCAGCGCCAAAAACGACATTCTGAAATTGATCGATGAATTTTTCGGGTTCAAGCGGTCGATTTTAAAGGCCGAAAACCAGTTCTCAACACCTTCGGTCGATCTGGGGAATCTGGAACAACTCGTGCGGCTGAAGGCTGTGGATGAGCTTCCTTCCGACGATCAGCATATTGTGAACGCGGTGAATCATCTATTGAGCTACGCCTTTGATCAGCGGGCATCCGATATTCATATCGAGCCCAAGCGGGAGAAATGCGTCATCCGGATGAGGATCGATGGGGTGCTGCACACGGTCTACGATATTCCAAAAAAGGTCCACAACGCCATCGTGAGCAGAATCAAGGCCATGTCTCGCCTCGATATGGCGGAGAAAAGAAGGCCCCAGGATGGCCGGATAAAAACGGGAAGAGATGGCGTTGAGGTCGATATCCGGGTCTCGACGATACCGGTCGTTTTTGGCGAGAAGGTTGTCATGAGGCTTCTTGACCCAGATATTTTATTCAAAGATCTTAAGGAGTTGGGTTTTTCCCCATTCGATCTTGAAAGATACCGGCGGATCATTCAGAATCCCCATGGCATCATTCTTGTCTGTGGACCCACAGGCAGTGGTAAATCGACGACCCTCTACTCGAGCCTCAGGGAGCTTGCGACCCCGGACATCAATATTACAACCGTCGAAGATCCGGTTGAAATGATCTATGAGGGGTTTAATCAGATTGCGGTCCAGCCGGCCATTGATGTGACATTTTCATCGATCCTAAGAAACATCCTGAGGCAGGACCCGGATATCATCATGATCGGTGAAATGCGGGATCTGGACACCGCTCGAAACGCGGTTCAGGCCGCCCTGACCGGCCACCTCGTCTTTTCGACGCTTCATACCAACGACAGCGTTTCATCCATCATCAGGCTCCTTGATTTGGGAATCCCTTCATTTTTAATTCAATCATCCCTGGTGGGCGTCGCCTCCCAGCGCTTGTTGCGCAAGGTGTGCGTTCACTGTGCGGAAAAATTCGAGATGGATGCGGATCAGCTAAAAGCGTGCGGTATTAATACCGGCAAACAGGGAACCGTTCAACTGGTCAGGGGAAGGGGATGCATGAAGTGCCGCGGCACTGGTTTCTTTGGCCGGACAGCCATCTTCGAAGTCCTGCCCTATACCGATTCATTAAAAGCGTTAACAACACCTACGACAGACATCGATGGGCTCTCCCTTCATGCGGAGAGGGAGGGGCTGGTCTCCCTGAGACAGAACGCCATCCTGAAAATGGTTTCCGGAGAAACCACCTACGAGGAAGTGCTGCGGGTCACCTGGGATAACCAGAACGATCTGTCATAGAAAAGGAACCGCGACGTGAATCGTTAATTCTTCGCCACATGAATTCTCGTTCCTGGGTGCATGTCTCGTTTCGAGGAGGTGATCAGAACCGTTGCGGTTTCGGTTTCCGTCTGAAGGACAAGGACCGTTCCATAGGTGATGGGGGTTCTGGCGATTTGTTTTCCCTTGTTATCCACAGGGGTCTCTTCCTCGTAATAGACGTTGTACATCTGCCCCTGCTCCACTCCATCCTTGACTCCCTTGTCGATGAACGCGATGGTGTTGTCTCCAAAGTAGTTGGATCGTTCTTCGGAGATGATGATGGCTCCATCCAGACTCTTGACGCTTTCCGTAAGGGGGATATGGGGTGTTCGTTTCCTGTAAGGGATGAGCAGGTCATGCACCTTGGTGGGCCTATACGACTGGGTCACACGGGCCATGGCATAGTCGGGTTCCACCTGCGTGATCTGGGCGATTCCCGTTATATAATGTTGAATGCCGTAAATGGTCTTTTTTTCTTTCAGGGGCTCGAAGGTTCTGTAAATGAAAAACCGGTCGCCAGGAGAAAGGGTTTTTCCCTCTGATGGCTTAACAAAGATCAGGTCGTCCTGGCTGATCATCTCCTTGTCGTCTCTCACCTTTATAATGGTTCCACTTGGCGAAACCGCCTCTTTCTTAATGAATCCCACCATGTCTATTTTTGGATAAAAATAGGTGGGCATTTCGTTCACAGGCTCCTGAAAAATGGGTGCTTCCGCCTTGACCGGAATGCCCGTTTTTGTCAGATCTTTTCTGAGATAGAGCCGGATTCGCTGGCCGGGATAGATCCAGTGGGGATTGGATAGCTGTTTGTTTTCACTCCACAAATCCGGCCATACCCAGGGCGAATCCGAGAATCGTTTGGAAAGACTCCACAAGGTGTCGCCTTTTTTAACCGTATAATAGAAGCCTGTTTCCATCGACATGGCATGGGATGGCTCCTCCGCCCTCAGGATATCAGCGGTTGAGGAAAGAAGGAATGCTACCGGTAAAACAATAAATGATATGAGTTTTGTTTTTAGATTTCGTAACATTTGGAAGCCTCAAATTATTTTTGGTAGGATACGGTGAATATAATTAATCGGATATTACCTCTTGTTTCATGAATTTGTCAAGAAATTCAACGGGTCTATTCTTTTTTTGAGTTGCAATTCATATGCCGCCGGTCTACGTTTATTCGTTAGTCAGTCGTTCGGATGGGAGTAGACACATTGGTAAGGGGCGTGGAAAATATTAATATACCAATTATCATCTTGGCCTTCAGGTCGCCTTTGCACGATTGGCCATTTCAAAAAGTTCGAAATAGTTCACTATTCTTTCACATTTTGAAATGGCCAATCGTGCAAAATCAACCCGAACCCAAGCGATACTCGGTACATTAATATTTTCCACGTCCCTAAGAGACCGACATGCATCAAGTGAAGGGAAAAGGAATGGAGCGGATTGCGAATCTGTTGTTCGAGGTGAACATGCTAAAGGAGATTCCGCGCACGGGATATCATTTCCTGGGCGTTGGGAAGGAAACCGTGGCCGAGCATTCGTTTATGATCACGGTGATCGGATTTGTGATGGCCAGGATGGAGCCGTCAGCGGATGCCTTGAAATTGATCTCCATGTGTCTGTTGCATGATCTTCCGGAGGCGAGGACCGGCGACCTTAATTACGTTCAGAAAAAATATGTGACGGTGGATGAAGAAAAAGCCATACGGGATTCAACGGCGAATCTGCCCTTTGGGAAGGATATCTCGGCCCTGTTGGCGGAATTTAACCAAGCGGAAACACTGGAAGCGAAACTGGCCAAGGATGCGGACCAGATCTCTTTTATCCTGGAACTGAAAAAAATACTGGATGTGAAAAGCGCATCTCCTGAAAAATGGCTTCCCGCCGTTATCGCCCGGATTAAAACGGAAACCGGTAAGAAACTGGTTCAGAGCATATTGGACACTGAATGGGACAGGTGGTGGCTTAAAAATTATATTGACGGATGAAGAGGGGCTCTTTATTTCTATTGTTTGAAATATAGGATTCTCTATGAACGTCAGAACATTGCGGAGGCGCTCTCCTATTGAGCGATTGAAACATAACGATGAAGCTGGAACTAAAAGCGCTGGCGACATCGCTCGACCTTCCCCAAGGAACGGTTGACCGATGGATCAGGCAGGGGAAAATACCGGTTCAGATGAAAGAAGGCGTGTGCGTGTTCAACAAGGGGATCCTGATCAAGTGGGCCAAGACCCATCACTTTCCACTCACTCTCTCTGAAACGGAGGATGGCCTCTCCCATGCTCTTTATGGAAAACCAGCCGATGAAACAAGCCTGCTGGCCTCCATGATGCGGGGAGGGCTTCTGCTTGATCTTTCCGGCCATGATGTGGAGACCCTTTTCAAGGGTGTCGTCGATTCCATTCCAGGGCTTGAGGCGTTGACCAGAAGGGATCTTGTCGAGCGGCTTCTCCAGAGGGAAGAGCTGGCGTCAACCGGCATTGGAAAAGGAATCGCCGTGCCGCATCCACGCTCTCCCATGCCCGAGGCCATAGGCCTGCCTATCGTCATCACCGCCCTGTTGAAACAGCCCGTCGATTTCAAGGCGATTGATGGCGCGCCTGTTTCCATGATGTTTTTTCTCCTCTCGCCAACCACTCAATTGCACCTGAAGCTTCTATCCCGGCTCTCTTTTTGCCTGAGGGACGACACGGTTGTCTCCTCCCTCAGAGGTGTCAGGGATCCTCACCTCTTGTTTGACATCATCCAAATGATGGAGCGCCGTGCCGAAAGCGAATCCTGCGGATGAAACCATGCGCGATGATCCGATCTCCGGCCCGATGGGCCTTCTTCAGAAATGACGACCGGCTTTTGTTGATTGCCGCAGGTGCGGTTTCAGGGATCGTGAGTGGCCTTGCAGCCGTTGCCCTTCACCACGCGCTTACCCTTATGGCTCTCTTTTTTTCCAGATACCGGGGCCACACCTGGGCCTTTCTTCTCCCTGCAAGCGGCGCGGCCCTCTCCTCCCTTTTCCTCACCCATCTCATGAGAGAAGAACCGGATCATGGCATTCCTGAGGTGATCAACAGCGTGTCCCGTTTTGGCGGGTTCCTCCGTTTCAGGTCCAGTTTTTCACGCTTGGTTTCAAGCGCGCTGACCATCGGTTCTGGCGGTTCCGCAGGTCCTGAGGCGCCGGTTGTGATCAGTGGATCCGCCATCGGGTCCAATATCGCCTCCTTTTTTTCCTTGAATGAACGGCAGCGCGTGACCCTTGTGGGATGTGGGGCCGCCGGGGCGATCTCCGCTATTTTTAACGCGCCTCTTGCTGGAATGATTTTCACCATGGAGATCATTCTGGGTGAGTGGTCGATCGTCAACATCGTCCCCATCGCCATCGCCTCCGTGGTGGGAACGGAGGTGAGCCATTTTCTGAGAGGAGACCAGGCGATTCTGAGCCACGGAGGGTTTCACATCCATCCCGTGGATAGTGTGGCGGCCATCGGTCTCGCCGTGTTTACCTCACTTGCTTCGGTGACACTCATTCGAATGCTTCACGGGATGCACCATGCCGCGTCTGCCGCCCGTTTGCCGATTTTTCTCAAGGCGGCGGCCGGCGGTGCGGCTGTGGGACTTATCGGCCTCTATTTTCCCCATATTTTAAACGAGGGATACCTTGCCATCACCACAATGATCGAAGGCGCGTTTCAGGCGGGAGTTCTGGTGGCCCTGATTGGGGTTATGTTGAAAATCGTTGCAACCTCCCTGACCCTGGGGTGGGGCGGTTCGGGTGGGATTTTCGCACCGTGCCTGGTGATCGGGAGCTTCACAGGGCTTTTTTTTGTCCGAGTCCTCTTTTTTTTATTTCCTTCCGTAACCTGGGCGGAGGAGGGGTGCTATGCGCTTCTGGGCATGGCCGGCATGGTGAGCGGTCTTCTTCAGGCTCCTCTCACGGGAATCTTTCTGGTGGTGGAAATCACCGGCAGTTACGAGGTCATGTTGCCCCTCATCGTCGTCTCCGCCTTTTCAACGGCGATGTCGAGATATTTTGAACCATCATCCTATTATCTCAAGGATCTTGTGGAACGTGGCGATCTTTTAAGACCCGGAACCGATTCACGGGTTCTGTCCGATCTCACCATCGAAGAGCTGCTGGAAACCGATTGCATCCGCATAAAAAACAATATGCTTTTAAGGGATCTGATCCCTGTGATTCAGAGATCCCGCAGGAACTATTTCCCAGTTGAAGACGGGAAAACCGGCGAATTGGCCGGAATGGTTCATCTGGATGATATTCGG
>JAGVHJ010000017.1 GCA_020056645.1 Desulfobacterales bacterium | reverse complement strand
CGGCTGCGAGCATCACCATGATGCACCTCTCCCGTTTTTCCGAGGAGCTGATCCTCTGGTCCTCCAGGGAGTTCTCCTTTATCGAGATCTCGGATGGCTTCACCACCGGCAGCAGCATCATGCCCCAGAAAAAGAACCCCGATATCCCGGAACTGGTTCGGGGGAAAACCGGGAGGGTCTATGGCGCGCTCGTCTCCCTGCTCACGCTCATGAAGTCTCTGCCCCTTGCCTACAACCGGGACATGCAGGAAGACAAGCCCCAGCTCTTCGACGCCGTCGACACATTGAAGGCCTCCCTCGATATCTATATCCGCATGCTTCCCGAGATCACGGTGAAAACGGAGGGGATGGAGAAATCCACGGAAGAGGGGTTCATCAACGCCACCGACATGGCCGATTACCTGGCGGAAAAAGGCATGCCCTTCCGGGAGGCTCACAGCGTCACCGGGAAGGCCGTCGGGTACGCGCTGGCAAGAAACAAGGAACTTCAGGATCTGAGCCTGGAAGAGATGCGAACCTTTTCCACCTTGATTTTGGAAGATATCTTCGCGTTTCTGAAAACAGAGCGGGTGATCAACCGGAGAAAATCCAAGGGCGGCACCGCTTCGGAGAATGTAAAGAAAGAGATCGCGGCGGCCAGGGATCAGATCACCACAGATAAGAAGGCCGCGATATCGATATGAACCGGGAAGAGAGAATAACCAAGCTCTATGCGGGTGCGTGGGCCGTGGCGGTGATTGTGGCGCTCTCTGCTTTAGGGTGCGGCAAGAAAACCCTTCCGGTCCCACCCATGCCGTTCAATCCACCGCCCGTTCAACACCTGAGCCACGTCGTTTCCGATGGGGCCGTCACCCTTTCGTTTATATTTCCGGAGACCGAGAATCAAAAAGAGTTTCCGGTTGACGGATTCCTCATCGACCGGGCCGCCATTGTCCGAACGGAAACAGTGTGCGACACTTGTCCGGTCCGGTTCAGGCGCGTGGCCGAGATCCGAAAGGGCGAAGGCGAAACATACAGCTTCAGGGAGCCCATCGAAACCGGTTACCGATATATATATAAAGTAACCCCCTTTTCGGACCAAGGGAAAAAAGGATCGTCACCCGCGACCCTTCAATTTGATTATTAAAGGGCGGTAGCGTAAGGTTTTCATGGAAATTTCCTATATCAGCGTGGGATCGAACATCGGCGATGGGGTGGAGAACTGCCGGAAGGGGATTGCCGCCATCGCAGAGAGAACACCCTCCAAGATCCTCGCCCGGTCGCGGTTCTACCGGACCGCTCCCGTGGATTACACGGACCAGAATTGGTTTGTGAATGCGGCGGTGAAAATTGAGACCCCTCTTTCGCCCATCGACCTTTTCCATGAGCTCAAGGCCATTGAAAGGGAGGCGGGAACCTGGCAAAAGGAGATCCGCTTCGGGCCCCGTATCCTGGACTTGGACATTCTTCTCTACGGCCATCTGATCCTCGACTCGGAGGAGTTGACCATTCCCCACCCCAGGATGGATAAAAGACGGTTTGTTTTGGCCCCCCTTTGTGATATAGATGCCACAATCGAACACCCTCTTTTAAAAAAAAAGATGGGAGCGCTCTTGTCGGCGATCGATGAAAAAGAACAGAAAGTGATGGTGATGGATGCTTAGTAAGATTATTTTTTTATTATTTTTGTATCTTCTATACAGAACAGCCAAATCGTGGTACCAGAACAATTTCCCCAAGGAGACCGGGGAAACTGGGAAATCACAAGCAGGACCCGCTGATCTGATGGTGCAGGACCCTTTCTGCAAGGTCTATTTTCCAAAAAGAGAGGGCCTCCGGCTGGAAACAGAGGGTCGGGATGTTTATTTTTGCAGTGAAGCCTGTAGGGATAACTTCCTGCTGGCTCAAAAACAAAGAAAAGAAACTTGAAGATCGAGTGAAACATTAAAAACGAAGGAGGCGTTTAGGAAAAATGAAATTTTTTATCGATACGGCGAACATCAAAGAGATCAAGGAAGCGGCCAGCATGGGGATGGTGGATGGGGTGACGACCAATCCCTCCCTGATCGCCAAGGAAGAGGGCGCTTTCACCGATATTATCAAGGAGATCTGCGCCATCGTCCCTGGACCGGTGAGCGCCGAGGTCATCAGTCTCGAAGCGGAAGGAATGGTGAAGGAGGCTCGGGAGCTGGCGAAGATCAGCGACAATATCGTTGTTAAAATCCCCATGACCACCGATGGGCTTAAAGCAACGCGGACACTGACCAACGAAGGAATCAAGACCAATGTGACCCTGATCTTTTCCCCCCTTCAGGCCCTCATGGCGGCCAAGGCGGGCGCGACATACGCAAGCCCCTTTGTGGGACGGCTGGATGATCTGGCCCAGGACGGCATGGCCTTGATCGAACAGATCGTTGACATTTACAATAACTACGGATATGAAACGGAAATCATCGTGGCCAGCATCAGGAATCCGGTGCATGTGCTGGACGCCGCGCTCATGGGTGCCCATGTGGCGACGATTCCCTTTAACGTTCTTTCCAAACTGGCGGCCCACCCCCTGACCGACAAGGGAATCAAGGCCTTCCTGAGCGACTGGGAAAAGAAGAAAAAATAGAAACGGACGGAGCCGTTATTGAAGAAAATGCGGTTTGATAAAAAGAAAATCATCGATCTGATCACCGACCCCAACATGCTTACGCTTGCCCGTGTGGCGGTGGTTCCCCTGATTGTCGTGCTTCTTCTATGGCCTAACCGGCCCTTTACCCTTCTTGCGGCCTTTTTCTTCTCCGCCGCCGCCATCACCGACTATTTTGATGGGTATTACGCCAGGGAACGGGGGCTTGTGTCCAATTTCGGCAAAATGATGGACCCCTTGGCGGACAAGCTCATGGTGGCGTCGACGCTCATCATGCTTGTCTCCCACGGATGGGTTCCCGCCTGGATGATCTGCATCATCATCGGCAGAGAATTGGCCGTGACCGGCCTGCGGGCGATTATCGCGGACAAGGGTGAAGACGCTTCCGCGTCCACGCTGGGAAAATATAAAACTGGCTTCCAGATTGCCGCGATCATACCGCTTCTGATCCACTATCCCTATTTTGGTATTGATTTTAATGCCATCGGAACCGTTTTCCTCTGGGGCGCGTTGGTCTTTACGGTATGGTCAGGGGCCGACTACTTCATCAATTTTAGAAAACTTCTTCAATCATGATTTTTTTCATTGACAAAGGCGGATCGAAAAGGTAGTTACACTTCTCGTTGAGCGGGAATAACTCAGTGGTAGAGTGCAACCTTGCCAAGGTTGAAGTCGCGGGTTCAAATCCCGTTTCCCGCTCCATTTTTTTT
>JAGVHJ010000018.1 GCA_020056645.1 Desulfobacterales bacterium | reverse complement strand
TTCGGGAGCTTCTTGGCTTTTTGCTGAACTGGCGAAAACAAAGGCCTGAAGGCCTCAAACAGTTTGCCCGTTTTAACGCAAAAAGCCTTCGAAGCTCTCATCCGAAAAAAGTAAATGTCACTTCACAAAAAGGCCTTTTTGACACTAAAACAGGCCATACTGAATAGTTAGTGCCTGAACGAAAACCCTCTTTTTTCCCGATTTCTGCGTCAGGCTCAAATTTTAATCCTCGAAATATTTCTATGTATTCCTGCGGTTAAAATTTTCGCCTTCCTTGAACTCGAAAAAAAATCTTGGTTTTCGTTCGGGCACTAGTTACCCTATTTTCTAACAACCGGGTATTACCAGCCAGATAATGGGTCAAATTGCAAATACTATTTTGGCGGTGAATCCTTTTTTTTATTTTGCCCTGGACAAGAAACACAAGTGTTTGAATAAAATTCTGTTTTTTTTTGGTTAAACATATCTCTTATCTCCGAACGTCAATATTAAATTTTACCACCTGTTATTTTTCGATTGACTATTTGGTCAGTTTGAGTGTATGGAAATATATGTTTTGATAATAAAATTCATTTTATATTTAAAAACGATGTTCTTATTGCTGGGCACTTTTTTTACTTAAATCAGGAGAGAGGAGAGCGATCATGCGGAAATGGGTTTTGGTGTTCTTTTTGACCTTATGTCTGATTGGCGGCGGCGCCAATGGGTTTGCCGAAGAAATTTCCAAGGAGGGAGAAGACATATTGGCGAAAGCCTTGTCCTTAAAAGGGTACCGGGACGCGATCTGCCAGTTCAACCTGAGAGTCGCCATTCCGGAAAGAGATGGAGATCCCGCCGTGGATCTCTGGGCCACCCTGATCAAGCACAAGGGGGATGAGAAGCTTCCCACCATTCTTGTAGCGACCCCTTACAGAAGAGAGTTCCTTATTTTCACCGCCCTCGCCCTCTTTCCCAGAGGATATAATATCCTTGCCGTCGACATCCGGGGAACCGGTTCCGCCGAAGGCACATGGCTCTCATTCAATGAGGCCGAACACAAGGATGTGGCCTTTATCATCGACAACTGGATTCCCAAGCACTCATGGTCAGACGGAAAGGTAGGGATGATGGGGCCCTCCTATATGGCTATCATCGAATTCATGGCTGCGGGAAACGTGGCGGTGGATGCAACCGGCGAGCCGCTCCATCTCAAAGCCCTTTTTCCCATGCTCCCCATGGCCGACGCCTATAAGGATATTGTCATGCACGGTGGAAACCTGGACCTCCTATTCATTCCCGTCTGGCTGTTTGGGGTGGATCTACTGGCCATGCTCCCCTCCTCTCTGTGGCTTGGAGGAGAAAACGCCGACATGGACGGCACCTGGGAGGATCCCAATACCGATATCCTGAAAGAGGCGGGACAAAATTGGATGGCCAGCGTGAAACAGGTCCAAATAAACGGTAGCTGGTTTCTGAACCCGGAAAATCTAAACGACGGCCATTTTTTCGATGAGCGATCTTCCATGATCTATTGGCCGGAAAAGGACCCGGATGTCACTATCGGCCACGACCGGACCATTCCATCCAAACTGCCGGTCTTCATGACCGGAGGTTGGTTCGATATTTTCACCAACGGCGAGTGCAACATCTATCAACATGGCCTCTCAAAGCACGATCCCGTGGACAAGGCCATGGTCATCGGCCCCTGGTACCATATAGACGGCTCCATGGGGCTGGGCGTGACGGGACTCTCCATTTTTTCCAATGCGGTTCAGGCCCGGTGGTTTGACTGGAAAATCAAAGGAATCGAAGATCCCTTCATGGTCGAATTCCCGGTGGTGCTCTATATCATGGGCGAAGACCGGTGGCGGGCGGAAAAGACATGGCCCCTGGCCGATTCCCGCGTGGATCAAGAAATCCTCTACCTCTCAAAGGAAAAAACCAAGAAGAGCTCCTCGGACTGGTTCTCTGTATTCAGCCGTAAAAACGACTACACCCTTTCCGATACCTTGCCTGTGACCGATGAAACAAAAGCGGACCCTGTTCTTAAACACCGGCCCCTTGCAAAGATGCAGGGGCTTGTCTCCCGGTCCATGAGCCGATGGTTCATGGGGGTTCCAGCCATCATGTCCCAGCTTTATAAATACACGTTGGGCAAGGATGTGGATGCCTCAGTTTTCTATGAAGATGAACGGCTCGATGAGGTGGGCGTTCTGACCTTTACCACGGAGCCGCTTGCGGAGGATCTTGAGATCACGGGGCCCATGAAGCTTACCTTCTGGGCCAAGACCACCTTTGGTGAGCCCAAAGAGAATAACTGGATCTATCATTTACTTTCGCTTTTCTTTACGATCACCAACAATCCTATCGAAGACCATGAGAACAACAACATTAAGACCATTACCGAAAAAGATGACGTGCAATGGGTGGTGGAGGTGAACGACGTGTTCCCCAAAGGCCGGGCGAGAAATATCACCTCTGGATGGCTGCGGGCATCCCATCGGCCCTATGATCCCTCGAACGTTCACGAGGTGGATCCATCCTATACTCCCTTTGATCCGTTTTACGATCGCGCCGATCGGAACCCCGACATGATCAACGAAAACGAGCTTTACAAATATGTGGTTGAAGTTTGGCCCACCGCCAACGTGTTCAAGAAGGGCCATCGCATACGGGTCAGCATATCGGCCTCCGACTTTCCCCATCTGCTTCCTATCATGGTGCCGTGTGACAACACCATCGTGATGGATGAGGCTCATCCGGCGGCATTCGAATTCACTTCGGTCAACCAGGAAGACGAGGGAACGACCTGGAAATGGATCGACACCGAAGGAAAATATGACACCTTGACCAACTATCTCTTGGATCATACCAACTAATTTTTCTTAACATGCACGGTTGCTGAACAAACGGGGCGGGAGAAATCCCTCCCCGTTTTGATTTTTTTTCCTCCCTCTCAATGTCGAATTGATGGACAGGGGAATCGCATGTAGAATAGGGCTTGGTGAGTGATTTGCGTAATAACCTGAATTAATTATCAATGCCTCCTGCGGCCCGCTTTTAAAAAGCTGGGCAAATAGGTTTTTAGAGGGTGTTTATGGAACCTTTATTTTGATATGTTTGGCAACCTTTTCAAAAGGTTGGCTCCCGGCAGGGCCG
>JAGVHJ010000494.1 GCA_020056645.1 Desulfobacterales bacterium | reverse complement strand
GACAGTTTGCCCGTTTTAGCGCAAAAAGCCTTCAAATCTCTCATCCGAAAAAAAGTAAATGCCACTTCACAAGATGGCTTTTTGCCACTAAACAAGGCCCTGCTGAATAGTTACATTTTAAATACCCTTTTTCCAGAGCGAACAGCCCCCATTGTCCATTTAAAAAAGAATATTGGTTTTCATCTTGTCTGACTTGTGCTAATCTCCGTCAGCATTAGGTTGACGAGACTTCCGAAAATACCTTTCGTTCATTGAGGTATTCTCCGGTAGAACCGGTTATGGAACCGGTGATATTGCCCGCATCAGCACGTGATAAATGATAACTATGAAACGGCCCCTTCGTATTTCAACGAAAATATGGTTGAGTTTAAGCATTCTGGTCTTTGGGTACTCCTTTTCGATGATGGTCGGCTTCTTTTTAGGACGTCAGACCGAAAGCCGGCTGCTCGATGTGTCCAACCAGTGGTTTCCAGCCGCAAAATATAGCCAACAGGCCTTACTCTCCTTTGACGAACAATTAAAATTATACAAGAACGGCGTCTTGTTCGGCGATGAAACGCTCTTTGAGGCGGCCTCCAACCAATCCATCGATGTGTGCCGTTCGTTGGAGATCATCCTAAAAATCAACCAAACGGACCCGGCGACGCGCGCCCGGCTATCAACCGCCTTGAAACGGATACGGTCATTCAACGAAGGGGCACAGAAAACCTACACTGTTTTGAGCACACCCTGGGAGGAGATGCCCGATGACAAGCTTGAAGCCGTTCAGAACGAAGCGGCGAAACTGGCGGCCATCTCTCAAGAGATTCAGGCGGAGCTTCTTGCCATTTCAACCCTCTTCTCTGACGGTTTGAACAAAGAGATCTATTCGGTCAGAAAAGTTAACCGGCATCAACGCTATCTGAACATGATCCTCTTCTGCGCGGTTGTCATTATCGCATTAAGTCTGATCTATCTCATCATCACCCGGTCAATCAGCGCCCCCCTTGAAAAAACATTTATTCTCGAAAAGACAATCGAGCAGTCGGTCAACGGAATCGCGGTTATTGATCTGGAGGGAAGAATCGTCTTCATGAACAAATCCTGGGCGCTCATGCACGGCTATGAGGAGCACGAGATCCTCAACTGGAATATCGCCCGGTTCTTCAAACGGGTCCACTTGAAGGAGGAGCTTGCCATCTTCAACAATGTGATTCAAAATCAGAACACCCATGCCGGTGAATCAGAACATAGAAAGAAGAGCGGCCAGACATTCCCTGTGATGAAGAGCGTGACGCTGATCGAACATTTCGATAAAAAACTGGTCTGCGTGATCGCAAGCGACATCACGGAAAACCGCAAGGCTCAGAAAGAGCTCCAGAAAGCCCATGACGAGCTGGAAGAGCGGGTCCAGGAGAGAACCGCCGAACTGTTAAAGGCCAAGGAGGCGGCGGATGCCTCGGCAAATGCCAAAAGCGAATTTTTAGCCAACATGAGTCACGAAATCAGAACACCCATGAACGCCATTATCGGCATGAGCGACCTGTTGGCGAACACGGAACTGAACCGCAAGCAAAAAGAGTATTTAAGCATCGTGAGGTCCTCGGGCAGGTCCCTTCTCTCCCTGATCAACGACATCCTCGATTTTTCCAAAATCGACGCCGGCAAGCTGGAGTTTGAAACCATACCTTTTGTGATCCGGGACCTCGTGGAAGATGTTTCAGACATGTTTCTCGAAAAAGTGAAGGAGAAACGGATTGAACTCATCGTTGATATCGATCCCGAGGTTCCCCAGCAGGTAATCGCGGATCCCATGCGGCTCAAGCAGGTATTATCAAACATTATCGCCAACGCATTCAAATTCACCCACCAGGGTGAAATCGCGATCACCATCAAAAAATTACTCGAAACACCGGAGACGACCGAGTTGCTCTTCTCTATCAAGGATTCGGGGATCGGCATTGATCCCGCGTTGCATGAAAAACTCTTTGACGCCTTTTCCCAGGCGGATGGATCGACCACGAGAAAATACGGCGGAACCGGACTGGGGCTTACGATCTGCAAAAAAATAATTCACATGATGGGCGGAGAGATCTGGGTTGAAAGCACACCCGGAAAGGGAAGCCGGTTCTCTTTCACCGCCCGGTTCAAGACACCACCTCAGGAAACGGTTTCAACCCGATACACCCTCCCCGAAGCCCTGGGACATCTGAAGGTTCTCCTGGTGGAAGACAATCTCTCCACCGCTGGGGTTCTTTCCCACTTCCTCTCATCGTTCGGCCTGAGTGTGGAGATTGCTGACAGCGCCGAAAAAGCATTGGAAATATATGAAAATTCCATTGACGGCTCCCATTTCGGCCTGATCCTCATGGATGTCATGCTTCCGGGAATGGATGGCGTCACCGCCTCCGAGAAGATACTCAACACCCCACGGGGTATCAAGGCGCCTCCCATTATAATCATCAGCGCATCAAGCGACGATCAGTTGATCCAACGGTCACGGAAACTCGGCATCTCATCCTATCTGGTGAAACCCATCAAGCAGTCACACCTCTATGACACAATCATGGAGGTGTTGGGCGTCGGCATGGCGCTTCCCCATCGCACGGTTGTAGCCACCGCCTTCATCCCAAAAAAATATTCGGACCTATTGATTCTTCTGGTGGAGGACAATTTCATCAACCAGATGGTGGCCATGGAGATTCTATCCACGGCGGAAATTTCAGTGGATACCGCCAATAACGGGCTTGAGGCCGTGAAGATGGTCCAGGAAAAAAGATACCATGCGGTGCTGATGGATCTTCAGATGCCTGAAATGGACGGGTTAGAAGCGACCGAAACCATCCGGAAAAAACTGAAGATGACCGATTTGCCCATCATCGCCATGACCGCCAACGCCATGCAGGAGGACCGGGAGAAGTGCATGGCGGCAGGAATGAACGATTACGTTCCCAAACCCATCGAGAGCGAAAACCTGTTTTCGGTTCTTGAAAAGAATATCCCCCGCCTTATGGCCGCCGCCCTGCCCGCCGCGCCATCGTTTCCCGGAGAGATGGCGCGTGGTTCATCCATAGAGCCAACACCGTGAGCGGAGGCCGGTGAAACCCCGCGCGCGTTATT
>JAGVHJ010000019.1 GCA_020056645.1 Desulfobacterales bacterium | reverse complement strand
CCCTCGCATAGGCGAGGAGCTGGGCCGTCAGGCGGGCCATCCGCTGGGCCGACCCCTTCATATCGCGGGTGTGACTCCTTATGAATGTGCTACCGGGAAACGCCTCTTCCAGCAGGTCCAGATTGCCTGTGATGACCGATAGCGCATTGTTGAACTGATGAGCGATACCGCCCGCGAGCGCGCCGATCGCTTCCATCCGGTGGGCGGTGATGCGCGCCTCCTGCAACCTTTTTGTTTCGGTGATATCCCGGTTGCTTCCCCGCTTCCCTAAATAACGCCTTCCATTCCCCGCTTCGTATTCGTATACCGGCTGACAGATATGACCAATCCATCGCTCATCCCCCGCCTTGGTGATGATACGGAACTCAATACAATGGGGCTCTTCCGATTCCAGGAGCTCTTTCTCATGCTTTATGACCATGTCCCGGTCCTCGGGATGAATGATCGCTTCCATGAGCCCTGGATTGTTCAGAAAATCATCGGGACCATGCCCAGTGATCCTGCGGCAGGAGGGGGAGGTGTAAATAAATCGCCCAACTGGATCGAGCCAGTACTCCCAGTCGTAGGTGAAGTCAGCCACCATTTTAAACTTTTGTTCACTTTCCTTGAGGGTGGCTTCGGCTTTTCTGAGCTCAGTGATATCCTCCACGATGCCTTCCAGAAAAAGCGGGGTCCCGTCAGGGTCGCATACGGTCTTGAGGTAGAGGTTGGCGATGAATATGGCCCCATTTTTTTTTCGATAATGACTAATATAGTGATGGGTATCCTGAGAGACCAGTTGTTCCGCCATGATCTGATCCCGTCTTTCGGAACGCACGTAAATCTGGTCGGCGATGCTGGTGATCGATACGACGACCTCCTCCGGAGAGTCGTATCCCAGCATCTGCGCGAGGGCCGGATTGACCTCCAGAAAGCGTCCGTCAAAAGTGGACCGGAAAATGCCCAGGGGAGAATTGAGGAAAAGGGTCCGGTATCGTTCTTCTTTAGAGCGGGTCAATTCCTCGGTCCGGACAGCGTAGGTGATTGCCCCGCAGGTGGAGAGCAATGGCTCCAGAAAAAACGCCACGTCATCGTTGTAACCATTGGGCCTGTTGGCCAGACCCGCGACGCAAAGGAGCTTTCCCCCAAAAAAAATAGGGAGTCCCATAAAGGATCGTATCGACGGATGCCCTTCGGGGAGTCCCTTATAGCGGCTATCCGTCGATGGATTGTTCGAAATGATCATCTTCCCGGTGAGGGCTGAAAACCCTGCGAGATTGTCGAGGAAAGAGAAGATAACGCCGTGCTCTTTCAACTGCCTGAAAAGGGCTCGAGAGTGTTTATCCCACGAGATATCCGATAAGGCGAGACTCTTTTTTTTCCTGTGACCTGTCTCGTCGTCTATCACTTCGTCCAAAAACCCGAATTCGCTTCCGGAGAGTTCCACGAGCGATTGGAGGAGAATCCTGTATATTTCCGCCGGGTCTTCCTGAATGATATAGAGGGATTGAATATTTTGAATAGCCCTCAGCATTTTCTTCGATTGTTCCTGAGCCTCACAGGTTCGCTCCAGCTCCGATACCGATTCTTCCAGATCAACGATCCTTTTCAGAAGAGCGTCCACCGCTATTGTGTCTTGCAGAATCATATCATCGGCTCCTTTATGCCATGGGAAAGAGTCACCCCCCCGGTCGTCCGAAGCGCTGGATGAAAAAAGGGTCATTCATAAAAAATTCAAATATAACCTTGCAATTTCGGAACCAGTTTTGTTACCTTTTACCCCATGAACCGATTCCATGAACCAGATCGAGAAGGAGGTCGCGCCCGATGACATCACCCGGACTGTAAAAAAAATAGCGCTGAGACTGCTTGAACGCTCATGCATGAAGAACCTGTTTCACCTGAGTCCTCTTGCCTGAGACTCGATCTTCAAGTTTTTACTCGATGTTCAAGTTTTTCTCCTCTGAGCAATACCCCTTGCTGGTTTGTTCAGCTTTCATTTTTTCTTACGCCATCGCCATCGCGTATTAGATCAGGAGATTCCCGGTTCGCTAACTGGAATCGTCTCCACGCTATTTTTAATGCGGTTCAACGGACAAAATTGGAATCAACCAATTGTAATTACAGTATAATATCAAAAAAAATACACATAGTGAAAGGAGATGTCAAATGAACCTTTCCCCATACACCTTGGAGGCATGTCTCGAAGAAGGAAAGATCCTCCTTCAACGCATCAAGGAGCTGACCGATCTTGAAACGGCCCGCGCCACCCTTTATAGCTCGGTGACAAGCATTCAATATGAGCGACACGGTAAAACCCCCAGCGACCATGAGGATCACGAACTGATCATCATGCGGGATTGCGCCCGTGTGTTTAGGAGCATGCTCACCGAGCGGTCGGACGCCCTTTCCGGTTTCAGCGTCACCCAGGCCCTGTGGGACATATCGCAGGGGATTCGCCGCGACGATCTTTCCCCCCATTTTTTCGCGGAGATGGTCCATCTTTTCTGGGGTCTCAGAGGTGCGCCATATGCACCCATCCCTGAAAAATCATTTCTTG
>JAGVHJ010000269.1 GCA_020056645.1 Desulfobacterales bacterium | reverse complement strand
CAGGTGTAAATTCGATTCGCATTGTCATATATGCGGTTCATAGTGGTTTTGCTTCTGAGAGTCAAGCAAAATACTCAATTAATAACCGTTGGCAGTATATATCATCCTCTCCAGGCAATGGATACGTTTCAAGGGCGCAAGGCCCAAAAGCGCCTGAACCTGCTTGGCGTCTCGATACCTTTTTTCCTGTCCGAAATCTTTCATATAGCCAACGCCACCCAGGAGCTGAATACCATCCGTCGCGGCCTCGCAAGCGAGCTCCTGAACATGAAGGGCCGCGCTCCTTGCCCGAACTCCCAATTTGGGTTCATTATCATCAACGGACCGGCATGCGGACTCAAGGATCATTTCAGCGTTTTCAACCTGAATCGCCACATTCGCCAGCATCATTTTCACCTCGGACCAGTTGATGATGGCGTGGCCACCCTGAAATCTTCCCTTGCAATAAGAAAACGCCTCTTTGAAAGCGCCTTGAATGATACCTGCTGACATTGCCGCCGCCGCCACATGAAACCGGTCGGCCATCTTTAAAAAATAGTGTCCGCCATTCCCTGACTTGCCAATGCGGACCGCAGGGGTATGATTGAGCGTCATATCGACGGAGGGACAGGCATGAAGCCCCAGGCTTAACACCGGCTCACTTATCTTCACAGATGGCTCACCGGTTTTCACCAGATAAAACGAATATCCTGGCTCTCCTTCCATTTTTCCCGGAATTAACGCGTACCGCGCAAGCCCTCCTAAAACCACATATTCAACCATTCCGGAAAGCCGACATGAGGCCCTCTCCATACGAACTGTCGCGCAATGGGAGATCTCCGAGGGATCATTGAATGCGGGGAAGGCCATCAGATAGCCCCGCACCGATCTGGATTGGGTGAGCTCCTTCAATCTCTCGTTTTCTCCCGCCTCCAAAAGGATTTGCTGAGCCGCGGCATTTGTAAAAATTACACCGCCGAGACTGCTATCCTCCTGGCAGATGTTATAGAGAACAACAGATAGAGCGCTCATCCCCTGGCCCATGCCGTTTAATTCTTCAGGGAGGGTGACATGAAAAAAATCAAGCTCAAACGCCTTCTCTATGACGTCATGGTAAAAAGGTCCAAATGGATATTTGTCATGGAGCTCTCTTTCCGGCGCAAGTTGTTTTTTAGAAAATTCCGAGGCAGCCTTATCAAGCATTTTTAATTCTTTATTATTAAAAAACATCGTTATGATCTCCTTTGCTATTCGTGTTCAAACACCCTTACCTGGGGATGGTTTCTGCCGATCAGGCATTTGAAGAGGTTTATCCGGTTCAGCTGGTTGGTGCCTTCGTAAATCTGGAGGAGCTTGGCGTCCCTTAATAATTTTTCAACACGCCGATCGTGGCGAAGTCCGGCCTGCCCCATGAGTTCAACAGCCATCTGACAATTTTTGACGCCCGCATCGGTTCCCGTGAATTTTGCAAGAGATGCCCACCCAGAAGTTCGATGCATATGCGCCTCTCTTTGAAGATCGAAGAAGACCTTTCTCGCAAGCCAGCTGGCGAACGGTCTCCCAAGAAGAGAGGGCGCCATTTTCCGAAAAACAACGGCGGGCGTCAATTTATACAAGTAGTAAAGGGGCTTGTACTCCACGATTCTAAACATACCATCCATGGTGTTCGCCCAATTGGCCTCGGTGTAGGCAAGACGTCCCAACGCCACGTTTTTATACATCTCGGCAAGCCTTGACTGTGCCCACTCCTGATTGATCAGCAATTTACCGTTTATTTCCGTGGTCAGCGCAAATGAAAGGGCCTCCTGAAAGGCTCCCCTGGCAACGCCCACCCCGAACGACGCAATGACCGGACGGGATGCGGATACGACATAATCAATGATATTCATGCAGGTATCGCTTACCGGCCGTTTATTTTTTAAGGCCTCTTCCCGGTTGATCCCCAAATTCCGGTCTGGAACAAAACAATCCTTAAAGATCAGTTCGCTTGCGACCGCGCCCTTGACTCCCATTTTCCGCTCATTTTTTCCAAAGGTAAACCCTTTGGACCCGGTCTTCACGGCCATGATCACAAAATTTTCTGAAGGATTTGCAAGATCCGAATAGGCAACGACCATGTGCCAGGTTCCCACATGACCATCCGTGATGAATACCTTTGAGCCATTTAAAAGGTACCCACCATCCACTTTTTCTGCATGACAGGTGAGCGTTCCTTTATTCGCCAGCGCCACTTCCTCGGCATCGGTTCCGGCGCTTGGCTCGGTGATGGCGAGTGTCATGACCGTGGGGCGTCCCATTTTTTCCCCTTCGACGATATCCCTCGAAATTTCGTCTATGAGTTTCATGTTCCAGGTGGCGCACAGGGTGGCGTACCCTAAGTAATGGGCGCCGATGATATTAACCATTGCCAGGCATTCGGAGGCGATCTCTTCGGAAAACGGCGCGATGGTCGAAAGCGAATAGCCCTTTCCGCCAAATATTTTTGGAATCCACAGGGTGTAAAATCCCCACTCGTTTGCTTTTTTAACAAGGTCCCACTCGATGTGATCTGGATTCTCCTGCATTTTTCTATCCAGGACCAGAGCACTGGGCCTAACCACTTCTTCGTTGAATTTCCGGGCGATGGCGATGACCTCCCGGGTCTCCTGCTCCAGGCCTTTAGGAATTTTCCGGATAGCCCGCAAACCGAGCTTGATATCATCGAATGCCGGTTCTTTCTCAAGGAAACGCTTTATTTCCAAACGTGAAATCATCGTTGGACTCCTTTTAAATCGTTTATGGATTGATAAAAAAAATGTCACTATTCAGCAGCGATTCATCAAGATGGCGAAAAGCCCGTTTTGTTCGTTCCCTATTTTTTTCGGGAGCTTCTTTGCTTT
>JAGVHJ010000095.1 GCA_020056645.1 Desulfobacterales bacterium | reverse complement strand
GTGAAACAAGAGCGGTGTCATCAAATGGATGAGGCGGGGAACGCAGCCAGGGGAATCCTTGAAAGGCTCTATTTTCTTCGATCCGACATCCCCGCAGTGACCCATGTCGATTATTCCGCTAGAATTCAGAGCGTCAGCCAGGAGACCAACCCAAAATACTGGGAACTCTTAAGGGCGTTTAAGGAGAGGACCGGGTGTGGCGTCCTCGTGAACACCAGCTTTAATGTCCGGGGGGAACCCATCGTCTGCACAGCGGCGGATGCCTACCGGTGTTTCATGAAAACAGAAATGGATTGCCTGGTGATTGGGGACTCTTTTTTCGACAAGAAAGAGCAGCCCCCATGGACAGAGACAGCCGCCGATGAGGGGATCGTGCTCGATTGACCATCGATTTTGGTTTTCAAGTCTTTCTTGAGATATCTATGTGAACCCATTTCCGTTCCGAAACCATCACCCCATGGTATTTTCCGTTAGGAGGATTCCAAGCGGTTGTAGCGGCTATACCCTGATCGAAACTCTGGTGAGCATCGTTATACTCGCCGTCTCGGTGGTTGTTGTGCTTCAGGTTTTTTCAGGGGGTCTGCGTGCTGGAAAACTCTCCGAAAACTATATCCAGGCCATTCAAATCGCGAGAGAAAAGATGGAGACGACCCTGCTCGCCCTTCCCCTTACCGAGGGCGTGCTAACCGGCGAGGAGGGGGAGCGCTATTCATGGATCATTGAAGTGACCCAGATAGAATATCAACAGAAAAATGATAAAAGTGGGGTGCGGATACCTATAGGGCTTTATGCCATCCAGGTGGAGGTATCCTGGTTGGAAGGCCTGGTCAGAAAGAAGTTTGATATCGCCACAACGGCGATTTCACCGGTTCCTGAAAAGCGAGAATGATACCTCTGACAAAAAAAGCTCAACACACCCCCACATGGAGCAGGATACCTCTGAACGAGAGAGAGAGGCATCGTGGATTTACGTTATTGGAGTTGATGATCTCCATCGCCATTGTTGCGATCATGGTGGTCATTATTTTCTCAGCGTTTCGTATCAGTATCAGGGCTTGGGAGAAGGGCACTGAAAATGTTGAAGAAAATCAAAAAATTAGATTTGTTTATGATATTTTAAAGCGTCAGTTGGCATCCGTCGTGACAAATAATATCACCAACAACAATAAAAGGCCCTATTTTTTGAGAGGGGATAGCGTTTCGCTTTCTTTTGTGACCCGTATGCCTGCCGTGGAGATCGGCTCCGGCCAGCTAACGATTGTAAAATATAAATTCGGGTCTGAAAGTGACAGGAATGAAAAGAATAAAAATGGGGCTGATGATCAAAATCTCTTGTATTTTGAGAAGGATGCGGTATTGAAGATACCCGATGTCGATACCGGGGAGCCTTCGGAGGATCCGCCCTATATTTTGTTGAGCGGTATGAGGTCGATCTTTTTTGAATACTTGAAATTAGACGAGCGTGACGAATTGAAGTGGCAGGATGTATGGAATCCGGATGAGGAAAACGCCTTCCCGCTGGCTGTCCGGGTGACCCTGATGCCGCTGGATGAATCGGATACGGTAACCCTTGTTGCAAGGATTTATTGAGGTTAACTCGCTCTTCGAGTTTGAGCCTGTTTTGGAGAGATGCGCTTTTCATTAGAAGCAACCATTTAGCTGGAAAGGTCAACAGGTGTCTGAAAAAATAAAAAAAGGAATCTACTATTTGTCGGCCATGCCGCCATGGGTCTTCTGGGGGCTTTTTTTGATGACCACGGGGTACTATTTGATATCAAAAATTTATGGCGATGACTTATGGTGGCATATCGCCTGTGGCAGATTTTTTCTTGAAAATGGCTTTTATCCGCCAACGGACACATTCACCTTTTCGCCGGTCAGACCGGTTTCGCCCAATATTAAAACGTGGCTGGGCGATCTCTTTCTGTTTGGGGTTTATAAGGTCGGAGGAGGCGAAATCGGTCTTCATATTTTTCAGATGATCGCGATTATCGTTCCGGTCAAGGTCATGCTCGTTTTATCTGGAAACAGGTACAATGGCTTGACTCTATTGACAGCGGTCCTGATTGTGATCGGGACCATGCAACAGCAGATTCTGAAGAATTCGATATTTACGTTGATTTTTCTACCTTTGATTATTCTGCTATGGTTCCTGGTGAAGGAAAAGAAAAAAGAGTATCTCTTGATCGGCGCGCCCATCATTATTGGCCTATGGACCTATATGCACGGCTACGCTCTCGTGGGAATGGGGATTTTGTCGTTTATTTTTTTAGGGGAATTGTTTGATCAGCTCATGCAAAAAGAGAGACGCCGGCCGGTGTTTTTGGCGTTCTTTTTCATCGTGGTCATTGCTTCAGCAGCTATTGTGAAGACCAATTTGAATTTTCAACCCTATACCATTGTAAAAGAAGTAGTCCGGACACTCTTCGGCCCCTCTTACGACCCCGCCCCCATGCCATCTTCCGCAACAACCACCGCCGCCGATGATAGTAACGATAAAATCCAGGGCGATCCATCTCTGGTGTTGGAGGAATCAGGCCCACCGAGCTTCAAGGAGTCGTTCAAGCTCCTGTTCAGGGGATTTATGAAAGGGGGGGACGCCGAGTATATAGAGGAGTTCAAATCTCCTTTTGACGGGACATCGATGCTTTTTGTGAAAGCGCTTTTTATTCTCTGCGTCGTTTATGGGTGTTATCTGGTGACCACGGCTGTTTATTTTAAGCACACGATCCGCTTTTCATATGTTTTTCCTTCTTTGGCCAGTCTATATCTCGGGTTGGGGTATCTGAGGACAACGGGCTTTCCTTTTCAGGTGGCGCTGCCTTTTATGGTTGCGGGTATCGCCCATTTCACCTCTCCTCCTGAAGCGAATGCAAACAGCAGGATCAAGGGGATGGTATCCGGCGGTGGCGGCCTACCTCTGCTTAATATGGCGGCGTGTTTCATCTGCCTATTCCTAATGGTCATCCAGCCTTTTTATCTCTATCAAAAACAGTTCAACCGAGTTACAGGCCTCGTGACCGTTCAACCGGGGATCGGGCGGTCTGATGAAACGAGATCCTCGATTCCGCGGTTCGCCCTGGAACGTTTTCCCAATGAAAATCTTTTTAACAGTTATAACGTTGGCGGAAGCTTGATCTGGTCATGGTATGGTATGAAAAAGGTGTTTATCGACAGCCGTTCTATCGACTATTCCAAGGAGTTTTACGATGACTACACGATGAATTACGGTTTGAAGTATATAGAGAAGATGGGCTTGAAACATGGTATTTTTAGTATTGTGAATGATTTTGAATGGTATGACATGTATATGAGTCAAAATTGGAACGTGACTTTTTTTGACGCCAGCATGACCCTGATCGAGCGGCGAACGGAAGAGGGGTATGATCAGTTTTATGGCAAGGTTCCTCGGTTCATTGGAGATAGCGCCGATATAGAGTCCCTTACCTATGTGAGCCGGGTCGCCTTTGGCCGGTTTTTGGACAATACGTTAAAATACATGCTCCATTTCGGAAGATTAAAGGATACATTCGATTTTTATGAACACATCAAACCGATGCTTGAGGCGCTTCCCGAGGAGGAAAAAACAAATCTCGCATTGATTTACAGATCCATGGCGGAACTGCGGGACCGATTTGACGCGATCAACAATCCGGTATTGGCGGAAGTGACCCGGAAGCTGGTGGGCGTCAAGGATCCAGGAGCGATGTTTGTTATCTACGGCGATGCGTTGAGGGAGTTGAAGCAGGATAAGAAGGCTGTTTCAGAATATATAGCGGCGGCGCGTGTTGCTCCGAACAATATAGAGCGTCAGATTCTCGTGGGAGACATCATGATGCAGATGAAATATATTAATTTGGCCATTTCACAATATGAAATAGCCGTGAAGCTGAATCCGGATCTGTACCATGAGTATAATAAAATTGGATTTCTCTATTTCCAGTTGAAGAAGTATGGGGAGGCCGAAATGAATTTCAGAAAGGCCATGGAAAAGAACCCCCGTATGCCGGAATCCTACATTAATCTGGGAACGCTTTTTGAAGTATTGGATAGACCCCAGGAGGCCATTGCTGTTTATCGGGAAGGCATCTCCATGAACCCCGGCAATAAGACCCTCACGCTTCTTTTGGATCAGGTGAAACCCCATTGAGCGTGACGCTTTTACTTGATTGATCATCTGACTCTCGTTTGGAATCGGACAATGACGTATAAAACAAAAATCGGAAACAACATCTATCTCTGGCTGACGATGCTAGTGGCATGGACGGTTTTGATCAACCTGGTCAAAATAGACAACCCGGACATATGGTTTCATCTACAGTTGGGGAACACTCTGATGGAAAAGTGGAGCGCGCCCGATTACTCCCTTTTTTATTTTAGTCCGGTAAAGGAAACGGTGAATGACCTCCGGTTCACATGGCTTGGCGATATCACGCTGGCGCTTGTTCATCAGGCAGGAGGGGAGATTGGGCTGCAACTATTCGGTCTTTTTGTAATATGCTTAACATGTTATCTTGTTTTCGCCCTTTTTGGGAAGGGGATGAATGCCTGGAATCTGTTGACGCTCATGATGGTGGTTCTCGGAACCTTTCAGCTTCAAGCCATCCGGAACTCCATGTTCGCCATGCCCTTTATCGTCTTGATCTTTTATCTCTGGCGCAAAATCGACTATCTGGACAAACCCCTTTGGATATGGGCCTACCCGCTGGTTTTGGGGGTATGGAGTTGTATGCACGGGTCTTATCTGCTGGGCTTCGCCATCGTATGCTTGCTCCTTGCCGGTGATCTCGTCGATACGCTGAGATTAACAAAATCATTTCATTATAGAAAAATGGCGATTTATTTAGGGGTCCTTGTTCTCTCTTTTGGGGTGATTTCATTTAAGAACCCCATGACGCACGCTTATTTCAACACTTGGCAAATCAAACGGCTTTTTTCCGTCTTTATCAGCATGCCGGATAGGGCTCCTCAACCTCAGGCCTCTACCATTGAAACACCTCTTACGTCCGAGGGAAGCGTCGATGGCGGAAAGATGAACCCGGCCGGCTTCTTAAGGCACGTAAAATCCGCTTTAAATAACACCATTGTAGAGACGCGGGGAAAGACGATTATCTCATCGGAGTATCTCTCTCCCTTTGATGCGCTGAACAAACCCTACGTGCTGGTGGCTCTGGCCATGGGGGGGATGACTCTTTTAGCCTTTCTCTTTTGGATACGTCCTGTCCGGTGCGCTCTGTTGTTTCCCTGGCTCTTCGTCCTCACCCTGGGCCTTGGGTATTTGAGGACTGTCGGATATATTCCGATCGTCGCCGCGGCGGTTCTATTCCTTGCCTTTGGCAGGCGAGAAGTGAAATGGCGGGTTTCCGGTCAATGGGTGAACGTTATTCCGCCGGTTTTGCTTGTTTTGATACTATTCAATGTGATGAGCGGTTATCGTGCGCCGCTTGGACAGGGAGGCGAATCGTTCGGCTTCGGCAAGGCCCTGGTTTTTTCCG
>JAGVHJ010000293.1 GCA_020056645.1 Desulfobacterales bacterium | reverse complement strand
TTCCATGACAGACACCCTGACCGAGGGCGAACGTGTTGAGATTCGCGGCCTTTGCAGTTTTTTTGTAAAAAGCTATAAAAGCTATACTGGAAGAAACCCGAAAACCGGCGAAAAAGTAACCATTGAGCCGAAGAAACTTCCTTTTTTTAAATGTGGCAAAGAGCTGAAAGAACGGGTTGACCTCTGATCTTGCAGATCATAACGCCCCTTCAACGCTTTTACGTCATGCCTGACCTTTTTCTGGTTTTGATAACATATCACGACTGCTGGTGCAGGTAGAGTGGTTAAAGGCTCAGTTGATGTTTGACGACTTAATTGACCAAAATCCGCCTGTTCAGATTCTTAATACCCTTGTCTCCAGGGGCAGCCTTCCCCACGCGCTTCTCTTTTCCGGAGGCACGGGCGTGGGGAAGCGCCAAGCGGCTCTCGCGCTCGCCATGACGCTAAACTGCGAATCGGAAAAGAGGCCCTGTGGCGTATGCAGGCCCTGTAAAAAAATCAAGGCCGCCTCCCATCCCGATATCATTGAGGAGACCCCCGCCGGAAAACCCATAAAAATATCCCGGATACGGGATATCATCCAGATTCTCTCCAAAAAACCCAACGAAGCGAAAAACAGGGTCATTATCATTAACGATGCGGATCTGATGACTCCTGAAGGTGGAAACGCCCTGTTAAAAGTTCTTGAAGAGCCGCCAGACAGAAGCTACTTCATCCTCCTCACCACTCAAAAGGGGAGTATGCTGAAAACCATCGTATCCCGATGCCAGACGCTCTATTTCCAGCCGGTGTCAAAATCCGCCATTCTGTCCCAACTGCACCGGCATGGGGATATTTCAGAAGAAAAAGCGGAAATGATCGCCCAAATCGCCGATGGAAACCTTTCCCTCGCCCTCAAAATGGCCTCTCAAGAAGATCTGGACCCAACGATTCTTTCAGGAGGAAGGATCGATCTTTTAAAGAGTTTGGTTTCACTGAAGGAGTGTTCCACAGGCTATCTGCTTTCCATGGCCCGGGACCTTTTTAAGAATAAAGATCGTATCGCCGGCCTTCTGACGCTCATGAAAACCTGCCTCAGGGATCTCATCGTCATTCAACTGGCCCCTGAAAAAGTAATCAACCGTGATCTTACGGAAACCCTGGCCCATCTATGCGAAAGCCAGCCGATCGATACGCTCCTTAAACGTATCGACCTCATACACACGGCTGAACGGGCCATTCAATCAAACGCGAACCTCCGGCTCACCCTGGAAGTCATGATAATAAGGATGTCAAGAGTGTAACCCATGCAAAAAGTCGTAGGAATCCGATTCAAACCCGCGGGGAAAATCTATTTTTTCAGCAGTGAAGCTTTTGTTCTTGAAGGGGGGCAGAGCGTCATCGTTCAGACAGAGCAGGGATTGGGGTTTGGAACCGTCGCCACCGCACCCCAGGAGGATGAACAACTCCAATTGAAAAACCCCCTGAAAAAAGTTTTCCGTCTGGCCACTGAAGAAGATTTCGCCCAGCGTGAAAAAAATATTCTCGTTGAAAAAAAAGCCTTTGAATTCTGTTCCGAGAGCATCGCCCAGCTGGGACTGGTCATGAATCTCTTTTCCGTTGAAAGCACCTTTGACGGCAACAAGCTTACCTTCTTTTTCACCGCGGAAGGGAGGGTCGATTTCAGGGAACTGGTCAAACTCCTGGTCAAGGAGTTCCGGGTGAGAATCGAAATGCGCCAGGTCGGCATCCGGAATCAGGCCAAAATGTGCGGCGGACTCGGAAGATGCGGCCGGGAACTCTGCTGCTCGACATTTCTCAATAATTTTGACCCTGTCTCCATACGGATGGCCAAAGAACAGGGATTATCCCTGAATCCAACAAAAATCTCCGGTCTTTGCGGACGCCTCATGTGCTGTCTCACCTTCGAAAACGAAACCTACATGAACCAGAGAAAAAACTTCCCAAAAATAGGCAAAACCATTGAGGTGGATGAGAAGCCCGCCAAGGTGATCCGTCAGGACATCTTGAACAATCAATACACCGTCAAATTTGAAGACGGCACGGAAAAAGATATTTGCCTGGAAGATAAAAAAACCCAAACGCAGGAATCATAAACAATGAAATCAAAAAAGGGTACAACGCCTTTCTACATCACGACCCCTATCTATTACGTCAACGCCAAACCCCACTTGGGCCACGCCTATACAACCATCGCCGCGGACGTGGCGTTCCGGTTCCACGAAATGAAACAGGAGAACGCGTTCTTCCTCACCGGTACCGACGAACATGGGGATAAAATCGTGGAAGCGGCGCGCAAGGAAAACGTTGCACCAAGGGCTTATGTGGATCGCATCAGCGCCCTTTTCCGGGATCTCTGGCCCAAGCTGAATATCCGGTACAGCCACTTTATACGGACAACCGACCCGGAGCATATCCGGATCGTGACCGATCTCCTGCAAAAAATATATGATTCGGGAGATATTTACTTCGCTGAATATGAGGGGCTCTACTGCGTGGGATGTGAACGATTCTACCAGGAGAGGGAACTGGTGGAGGGCAAGTGCCCTGACCACGACAAGGCTCCGGAATTGATCCGGGAGTCCAACTATTTCTTTAAAATGAGCCAATACCAGCAATGGTTGATCGATTATATCACTGAGAACAAGGATTTCATCCGTCCGGAAGGATACCGGAACGAGGTTCTCTCCTTTCTCAAGGAGCCCCTGGAAGATCTCTGCATCTCCCGGCCCAAATCAAGGCTCTCCTGGGGCATCACCCTTCCCTTCGACGAGAACTATGTGACCTACGTCTGGTTTGACGCTCTCATTAACTATATTTCCGCTCTTGGGTATCCGGAGGGAGAGCGCTTTAAAATTCTATGGCCCCATGCCCAGCACATCGTCGCCAAAGATATTTTAAAACCCCATGGGATCTACTGGCCGATCATGCTTAAATCAGCCGGTATCAAACCCTACAAACACCTAAACGTCCATGGTTTCTGGAACATGGGGAAGAGCAAGATGTCCAAAAGCATTGGAAACGTCGCAGACCCTGACCTCCTTATCGGCACCTATGGCGCGGAACCCTTCCGCTATTTTTTAATGCGTGAAATGGCCTTTGGGCTCGATTCCAATTTCTCGGAGGAGGCCATTATTCAACGGATCAATTCAGATCTGGCCAACGACCTGGGGAACCTTTTTAAACGCGTCATCACCCTCGCTCACAAGTATTTCGAGGGCGTCATACCAAACGCTGACCTGGACATCGAAAAGGAGTGCGGCATCGGACTGGAAGAGCGGGCGGCTCATTGCATTGATGAGTTTGAAAAAAACATGGGGGAGTTCGCTTTCCATAAAGGCCTATCGGCTCTCTTCGAATTCATCGGCCAGATGAACAAATATATCGATCAAAACGCCCCGTGGACCCTTGCGAAAGAGCCTCTTTCAAGGAAAAAACTGGAAACCGTCATCTATAATCTACTGGAGGGATTGCGGGTGGTATCGGGCCTTCTCTATCCCATCATGCCCGAATCCTCAAAAAAAATGCAAGCATGCCTTGGCCTTGATCCAAATGAAACCTTCTACCATCTGGATCTATTGAAAAAATGGCGCGCCCTGAAATCCGGCGCGATAGTTTCGCCCGCTCTCACCCTATTCCCCAGAATCGAAGAAAAAAAGGTTGAGCCAGAGACGGCAAAAACTATTCCCCAAAAACCTTTTCCTCCTTTCAAGGCGGAAATCACCCTGGAGGAATTCCAGCGAATTGATCTGAGAGCCGGGACGATCCTTTCCGCCGAGAAGGTGAAAAATTCAAAAAAATTGCTCAAGGTTGAGGTAGATATTGGAGAGAAAAGAACCGTCGTTGCTGGCATCGCGGAGAGTTACA
>JAGVHJ010000446.1 GCA_020056645.1 Desulfobacterales bacterium | reverse complement strand
AGAGCCGCTCTCTGACCCTCCGCGGCCAAGATCCCATTTCCGCGCCCACCTTTTCGATAAATGCACATTGCTGGTCCGGAGAAAGGTTCCAGCTGGTGTGGAACTGGAGCCCCTCCACCCGCACATGGGGAAAAGCGTCGCTCTCTTCCAGAAAGCGGAATATCGATTTTAAAGGAATGCCAAACTTCCGCCAGAGCCCTGTATCGTTGACGCAGATCCGCACCCCGGCCCGGACTCTTTTGCCGGCCTGGGCCGAGACCCTCTCAAGCCGGGAACGTTCGAGAAGGCTGTCCATCAGGATCACCACCCGGTCGGCATGTGACACCGCCAGGGAGAGCTCCTGTTCGGTTTTTCCAGGTCCGCTGAAGATCAGGTCGTTACACCCGGTTTTGAGTCCCAGTTCGAGTTCGAGCCCGCTTGAGACATCAAGGCCGAAGCCCTTGGCCGCAAGGTGGGCGGCAACCTCAGGGTGGTGATTGCTCTTGACCGCATAATAGAAGGAGGTCTCGGGAAACAGGGATTGAAAGGCCTCCCGGAAGGATTGAACCCGCGCTTCAAGAACTTGTTTCTCAAAAAGATAGAGGGGGGAACCCTCTTGCTGGATGACGCCAAGATATCGCTCTTTTTGGGAAATGAAGCGGGAGACGTAATTTCTGAGCGTTTCTTCCGGCAACCGGTTGTGGCGGGTCTCCATCAGAACGGACGCCTTCTGGCGGACACGTTGTTTCAGGGTTTTGTCATCGAGTGTCATGGGGCCATCTCCACACGAATCCGGTTTTTGATTTCCAAAAGCTGATTTAAAAGATCCTTGGCCGGGTCGAGATGGATCGCCACATGCCCCAGGATCCACGAATCATAATCTTCCGGAGGCAAGGTGATGAGGTGGCCTTCCGGATATTTGAGGTACACATCCGCAACGGAAAAGGCATCGACAAGCCTTTCCGTGTGTACCTTCTTGAGCGTTCCTTTTTTATCGGCGAAAATCCGAACCCCCGCAACGGGGTTTTTCATCATGGCGCCCAGATCCGTCTTTTCCAGCAAAGGTTTGGACGTTGAGAAATCAAGGGCCAGCTTTAGCATATCAAAACCGAAAAAAGCCTTTAACAGATGGGGCAGGCAATCGCCGCCAGGCCGGGGCGTCATTTCCAGAAGATGGGGGACCCCATCCTTCATGATAAAATCGGCCATGCAGATGGCCCGGCCGATGCCAAGGGCCGAGGCGGCCCTTCTCATAATCTCTCCCAAAGAGACGCGACCGCTATCGAGGGAGGACGGATCAAGGAGAAGATAGGCCCAGGTGGTTCCAAAGGGTCCATGGGGATAGGGACGCTTCCGGGCGAGCCTCAGGATGTCGACCCGATCCTTTTCGATCATAAAATCGCAACTGTACTCCTCTCCTTCCATGAAACGCTCCATCACCATGATAGGCGACCTGTATTCCCCGTACATGGCGGAGCCCGCCCTTTTTTCAAGGCCCTCTTTCACCTTGTGAAAACCTTCCCGAACCTCGCCCTCACTCTTCAAAAAAAAGACCAGTTCGCTGCCGCTTCCGGTCAGGGGCTTGAGTACGGAAGGGGCCTTGACCTTGGAAAAAAAGCGGAGGGCCTCCTCAAGGGTTGAAACCTGGCTGGCCTCGGGGCAGGGAACCCCTTTTCTTTGCCAGATGGATTTGGAGAGAAACTTGTCCCGGCAATTCAAAATCGCTTCAAGCGGTGGGTAGGAAAGGCCTATCCGGGTTGCGAGTCTCGCGGTCAGGGCCATGTATTCACAGTCGAAGCAGACGATTCCCTGAAGCGCGTATTTCCTCTGGGAAAGATAACCGTTCAAGGCATTCCATACCCCCTGGAAGGTATTGAGGTCGGTGATAATTTCATCGCCGGAAGGCGTCAGGGATGGGGCTCTTTTGCTCCGACCCTCCTCGTCCACGAGAAAGATGGCCTCTCCGGAAGCGGCTTCCCTGAGCCACGCCACATAGTCCTCGGTGGTTCCCACAACAAGGATTTTGGAATCGGGAATCATGGGATCAGGCGCCATGGTCGATGAAAAATTCATAGAGGGGGCGGGGCGTGAACAGAAAGCGCTCTTTCCATCCGAAGTCGCCGCACAGAAAATCGACCTGGGCGAACCGATTTTGACAAGCCGCTTTCAGGTGGTGAAAATTGATGAGCTTCGCCACTCCCGGAAACAGGGCGCTGGCGCCGCCCGCAAGAACTGTATAGTTTCCGTCCACCACTGCGCCCACGTCGATGGCGGCAAGGGTTCCGCCGATGGAAACGCTCGTAACACGGAGAAATCCTTTCTTCATTAAAAATTCGAGAAAATTTTTAAACGCGGTAAGAAATCGGCTGTCGTAGAAGTAGGAGTACTCCCCATACCGCTCCATATTCATCTGAAAAAGGTTATCAAATGCTTTGGGAGTGATATCGTAATTGTAGGAGACCCCCATCGCTTCCAGGCCCGCCAACTCGGCTTCGAATTTTTTTCTTTTTTTTCCGGGAAAGGAACGGAAATAGGCGTCAAAGGAGTAGCCGTAGGCCGAAGGAAAGAAGAGATATCCGATTTCATCTTCCTTGACCGGGACATGCGCCGGATCAGCCGCCCCTTTCACCAGGTATCTGACATGGGCCGGTCCTGGAATACTCCCGATCAATTGATCCTTGACGCCGGGAATGGCGCAGGGGATTTTATTCTGTTCAAGCCATGTTTTCCCTTTCCAGATCTCTCCGGGAAAATGGCAGAAGCGACCGATCTCCTCAACCCAGCTCAAGGCGAGGAGGCCTATGGTATCGCCCCCTTCTTCCGCCACAAGAAAACAGCAGGGGTGCTGAAATGCCCGGTGGAACGCCTCCCTCACCTCCCATAGATCGAATACCGATTCCACCGGCCAGAACCGTTCCCAAATCCCCCGGCACAGCGAAAGATTATCTATCTGTCGGACCTTGATCATTGGATTCAATAACGCATGGTCACGTTGATACGGCTGGTATGGCCATTGAAATAGTTCTGGGCGAAATTCCTCACCACTTCAGGATCGTAGGCCTTGCAGCTGAACACATCCAGGTAGATCGTATTGGTCAGATTGGCGAAATGAGCCGAAATAAGGGAGGTTTCGATCAGTTGCACCATGGAGAACCCAGCCACCTTTTCATCTTCTCCGAAATGGACCACCTGGGTTTCTCCGAATCGCCGCATCTGAATCAGGTCGCATAGTTCAACCACAAAGGTCTTAATCGTTTCCGCATCCCGGATCTTAAAAGGATTGCAATCATAAATATCGATTGCCGAGGCGATTCCCCACACATCAGAAGCGGTTTGTTCCTTAAAATTGGCTTGGGTGTTGGCCAGCATCATTCTTTTCATTCGTCAATTCCCTTTTATTAAATCCTTGTTGAAATATGAACCTGAATTTTTTAAAATTCGGCACCTGGATAGCAGATTTTGTGCCATAGAGAAAGAAAATTAATCTATTTAAAACCATTTGAAATCGTTTTCTTTTAAGAAAATGCCGCCGAATGGCTGAATTTCCATACTCTATTTTTTCAGTAATAGATTGCCTAATTGGTCATTTTTTGGTAATTTAATACTGTTTTATTTGGAACGGGCTATTTTTTTTGTTTCAGATGCTGAAAATCGAGTTTTTTATTGAAGAAATAGTAACTATTCATAGTTGTTATATCAATTTTATAAAACGGTAATCTTTTACCGATATCATTCAGGAGAAGACCCATGATCATCCGGGTGGCCCTGGCCATTAAAAATGCGAAGCTTCAACACCAAATAGAAGAATCCCTCTACAACTCCGATGTACAGATTAAGTCCTATGGAGGAACCCCTGCTTCGTGGCAAAAATTGATCCGAAGCTGCGGGGATATCGTGGTGATCAGCAAATCAACCATCCCCAAGCCCATCGATTCCCAGCTCGCCATTTTAAACAATCTTCCTGAAAAACCCACCATTGTGGTGATTCATGACAGCGACTCATCGGAAGAACACGCCCACCTGGTCGCCGCCGGGGCGGATGTGGTGTTGTACTCGGGCATTTCCGGCACCAGCATCACCGAGGTCATCGAGTCCACCATCGAGTCCCGCCGTCAATTGAATCTGATCGACCGGACAGACCGCCAAGGAAGGGTCAAGCCCAAGATCAGCGACTTTGTCTCTTTCAGTGAAGAGATGCGGCTCTTCATGGACGAAGTGGCTCAGGTCATCCCCGGAAACTCCCTGATCCTTGTTCTGGGAGAAACCGGGGTGGGGAAGGAGCATCTGGCCAAGGCCATCCATGCTGAAAGCACACGATCTTCCGGCCCTTTTGTCACTGTCAATACGGCGGCTCTTCCCGAGCAGCTTCTGGAATCCGAGCTCTTTGGCCATGAACAGGGGGCCTTTACCGGGGCCATCCGCTCCCGGCGCGGCTCATTCGAGCTGGCCCACGGCGGGACCATTTTTCTGGATGAAATCGGAGATATGCCCCTTCACCTTCAGACCAAGCTCCTTCGGGTCCTTCAGGATTACGAGGTCCAGCCCGTGGGCGGGGAGGCTCCTATCTGGGTGGATGTCCGTGTCATCGCCGCCACCAACAAGAATCTCGAAATGGAGGTAACCAAGGGAAACTTCCGTCAGGATCTCTTTTACCGGCTGAGCGTCATCACCCTCACCATTCCACCCTTAAGGAAACGACGGGAGGATATTCCCGCCATGATCCATCACTTCATCAGCTACTACAAAAACCGGATCGGAAAAGAGATCAACCGGATCGCGCCAACAGCCGTGGACGCCCTATGCCGGTATAACTGGCCGGGCAATGTCCGGGAGCTCATGAACGTGATCGAACGGGCCATGCTGATTTCGAAAACCGATGAAATCACCTTGAACGATCTGCCAAGCATCTTTTTTCACACGAATCACCCCCTGATAGAGGAAATCGTTTCCAACCGGGCGGATATTCCTGGCAACCTGGCCGAACTCGAAGCCAATTGGGAAGGAAAAGTACTGAACGAGGTGAAGGAGGAGGTCATGGAGCAGGTGGAGCGCCTCTATCTCACCCTTATTCTGAAAAAAACCAGGGGCAAAGTCGGCGAAGCCGCGAGGCTCGCAGGAATTCACCCCCGTGGACTCTACAACAAAATGCAGAAATACGGGCTCTCAAAAGAGAGCTTTAAGGCAAAGAGGCATGGTGGCAGTGTACCATGAGCTTTTTTCCGCTACAAGAAGGGGTTGTACCGTTTCTCGTTCCCGATGGTGGTCTCGGGCCCATGGCCGGTATAGACCTCCGTATCGTCGTCAAAGGTGAAAAGCTTGTCTTTGATGCTCGAAATCAAGGTGTTGAAATGGCCCCCTGGCAGATCGGTTCTTCCGATGGAGCCGGCAAAGAGGGTGTCGCCCGCGAAGAGCCGTTTCCCGATCTGGAAGGTGACGCCGCCCGGTGTATGGCCCGGTGTGTGAATCACTTTAACCGTGAACTCTCCGAACTGGATCTCGTCCCCATCCTTGATAAGGCGGTCGGCGGGGGGAGAGTTGTCCACATGAAGGCCGAACATGGCGGATGTCATGGTCAGGTGTTGAAGCATGGGGGCGTCTGAGGGATGGATGAGGATATCAGCACCCGTCGCGGCCTTCATGGCCTTGTTTCCTCCCACATGGTCGAAATGGCCGTGGGTGTTTAGAATATATTTGAGCTTCAGCTTGGCGTCGGCAAGGGCAAGGAGAATGCGGCTGGTCTCATCACCTGGATCGATAACAACCGCATCTTTGGTTTTTTCACACCCCAGGACATAGCAGTTGGCCATGACCGGTCCCACTTCAAGTTTTTTGATAATCACAAAACCTCCATCCATATCATGTGTCATTCATCGACCGCTTCCTGGCCTCTT
>JAGVHJ010000020.1 GCA_020056645.1 Desulfobacterales bacterium | reverse complement strand
TGATCTTGCCAAGGAATTTCCATTGACGCTTATGGCAGGTGTGAAGATGAAAGCATTCTTCCACAGTGAGGGGAGACAGCTCGCGTCGCTTAGGAAAATGAATCCCGATCCCCAAGTGGAGATTCATCCGGATACGGCCGCCAATTTGGGAATTGACGAGGGCGACTGGGTCTGGATCGAAACCCAGGCCGCGCGTGTGAAGATGCGGGCGAAGTTTTTGGATGGCATTGCGTCGGATGTTGTGAGTGCGCAACATGGTTGGTGGTTTCCGGAAGAGGCACCACCCGAATATGGCTGGAAAAAATCGAGTGCAAACCTGCTTTTTGGAGATACGGACTACGATCCGGATACCGGTTCTGAGTCCTTAGGAAACGGGCTGTGCAGAATATATCCGGTCAGTGACAACATAGGTGAGGGAGACCGGATGCATCATCAATGAGCAAGAGATGCTTCAGTAACAAACAAGGTGTATTTAGATCACTAATTTTTGAAATCGGAGGGATAAATGGATCAATTAAAAAATTTTATTATAGAGGGAAATGAAGAAAAAGCGGTGGAAAAAGTTAAACAATTGCTTGAAGACGGTATGAGTCCGGAATTAATATTAAACGACGCCATGATAGCCGCCCTCGATAAAGTCGGTGACCTGTTTCAGGAAGGCGTGATCTATCTGCCGGAAATGTTGATCGCGGCGCGGGCCATGCAAGCCGGTATGGAAATTTTAAAACCCAGGCTTGTTGAAAAAGGCGTAAAACCTAAGGGTAAAGTGGTCATTGGTACGGTTAAAGGAGATCTCCACGATATTGGCAAAGATTTGGTTGTCATGGCAGTGGAAAATGCCGGTTTTGAAGTCATTAATCTGGGTACGGATATTTCTCCTGATAAATTTGTCGAAGCAATCAAAACTCATAACCCATTTGTGGTAGGCTTGAGCGCGCTTTTAACAACCACAATGGACGCGATGAGGCATACCATCACCGCTATCGAAAAAGCGGGATTGAGACAACAGGTAAAAATTATGGTGGGCGGCGCGGTAGTGAGTCAAAAATTTTCCGACGAGATAGGCGCTGATTACTATGGGGCTGACTCAACAGATGCTAGAAATTTTGTACAGGAATCCTTGGGCTCTCCCCGGAAAAAATATACCGACTATGAACGTAAGGTTCAGGTGATCGAATCGGAGTGAAGGAAAAAAATGGAAAAGCAAGAAACGTGGATTTTTGAGCCTGGTCTTTCGCAAAGGGACCAGCTGGAGAAACGCTATTTAAACCGGATGGGGTGCGGCAAAAAGGCGAATATGTCACCCCGGATCCTTGATCCGGCCCGTTCGGTCCTGAATATCAGCCTGGAGATCGCAAAGCCAAGGGCGATTGTGCAACTGGCCGAGGTCCTGACCATCACGGAGACGACGATTCAGGGAGAGGGGATCTCCATTGAAAGCCCCCTCTGGGCAGGATTGGCCTCCCGGTCCGCGCCCCCGCTCACGCTTGCCGTGTTTGCGATGACCTTGGGCCAGGCCTTGAGCGACGAGGTGGTTCATGCAAAAAAATCCTCTCTCTTGCTGGGCTATTGCCTTCATGAGGCAGGCTCCCAGATCATTGAGCAGGCCGCCGACGAAATGGAAAGGTTGATCCAGGATATTCCAGCCGTCAAAGAGCGCGCGCGGTCGCGCCGATTCAGTCCCGGTTACTGCGACATCTCCCTATACAATCAGAAAGGATTTTTTCAGTTTTTATCACCCGAAAAGATCGGCATTCGGATGTCTGGGTCCTGCGGCATGGTTCCTGAAAAATCGATCACGGCGGCCTTGCTTTTTTCAGAAAACCTTCCCTCAATCTCGCCCTGTCCGGATTGTCAGAACGAGGCATGCCCCAATCGCAGGGGAAAGAGAGTTCATTCCAATAAGTGATGTCTGGTTAGCTTTTCGCATGTAACGATTTGCCATGTAAGCGATACAATGGGGTTCAAAGTCCGGTGAACGTTTAAAAGGATATCGCTATCACGATAATTGGCTGCATAACCTTTTAACATCGGCTTCGTTAGGAGGACGTCGTCCTCCCCAAAAACCGATATAATCAGATTAATTTTTTAACAATCCCATAGTACAAACAAGAGGTAATCCGTGTCTCAAAATAAAATCATACGTTCAGCATGCCGCATGTGCCATGGTGTCTGCCAGGTAAAGGTTCATATGGATGGCGATCGAGTAGTGAAGATCACCGGTGATCCGGAAAGCCCCACGAGCAGGGGGTATCTCTGCCCGAAGGGCGCCGCCTCACCGGAGCTTCTCTATCATCCGGATAGGATTCTCCAGCCGATGAGGCGTGTTGGCAGACGGTGTGAAAATAAGTGGGAAAAGATATCATGGGACGAAGCCATCGATGAGATGGTCTCCCGTTTCGGGGCGATCAGAAAAGAGCACGGCCCCGAATACCTGGGGATGGTTCAGGGAACAGGAAGACCCTATACCGGATTCACGCAGCGGTTTCTGAACGCCTTCGGTTCCCCCAATTTTACCGGTGTTGCCCATCTCTGCTACATACCGCGCTTCCTAGCCAGCATGATTACTTTTGGGCCACTACCAATTTGCGATGTGTACGGTTTCGGGGGAGAGCGCCCGAAGTGCATTCTCATATGGGGCTGCAACATTACCCACATTGGTGCATCGGACGGCATGTGTGGTGGGATGATCGCAAAGGCCGTGGCTGCTGCCGAAAAAGTCATCGTCGTGGACCCCCGTCGTATCGATCCTGTTGATAAGGCTGCTTACTGGCTCCAGCTCCGCCCCGGTAGCGAAGGAGCCCTTGCGCTTGCGATGATCAACGTCATTATCACCGATGATTTGGTTGATCATA
>JAGVHJ010000113.1 GCA_020056645.1 Desulfobacterales bacterium | reverse complement strand
TGTTTATAGAACCTTTTTTACCATGTTTGGCAACCTTTTCAAAAGGTTGGCTCCCGGCAGGGCCGTCAAGGCGAATCCTACATGCGATTCCCCTGAAAAGATCGGCCCTTTATGTAATTTAAAGAATCGTTCTCATTTTAGATTGCCCTTTACTTGGCGACGGGATAGCGATAGAAAAACGGGTTATGGGTCATATTTTGTTCCCCTTTGAATCTCGTAAGATGATGGTTAAACATTTTCAAATATGAATAAGGAGACAATCAATGAATTTTGAACATCTGATTCTCGACGTGAAAGAGGGCATCGCGGTTCTGACCTTTAACCGGCCAAAGAGCCTGAACGCTCTCAACTCCCACCTACTGGACGAACTTTTGGAGGCTCTGAAAGGCCTGGGACAAAGGGAGGATGTACGGGTGCTTCTCCTTACCGGCGCGGGTGAAAAAGCCTTTGTGGCCGGTGCGGACATCACCGAAATCGCCCAATTGAATTCGATTCAGGCCAAGCTTTTTTCAAAAAAAGGCCATGACGCCATCGGCCTGTTGCAGGAACTGCCCTTTCCGGTCATTGCGGCGGTGAATGGATTTGCATTGGGCGGCGGAAGCGAAATCGCCCTTGCCTGTGATTTTATCTATGCGTCCGAAAACGCCAAGTTTGGTCTGCCTGAAATCAATCTTGGCCTTATCCCTGGATTTGGCGGCACCCAGCGGCTTCCCCGGCTGATCGGTCAGAATCTGGCCAAGGAGATGATTTTCACCGGGAAAATGATCACCGCCCAGGAAGCGAAAACCATCGGTCTCGTCAACCAGGTGGTCAAACCCGAGCTCTTGATGGAAGAGGTGATGAAAACCGCGGCCATCATCGCCGGAAAGGGCCGATTCGCCCTGCGGGAAGCCAAACAGGCTGTAAACAACGGACTCGCAGTGGACCTGAAAACCGGCTGCGAACTTGAGGTGAACGCCTTCTCCCTCTGCCTGGCGAGTGAAGACGCGAAAGAAGGCACATCCGCGTTCATTGAAAAACGAAAAGCCGAATTTAAAGGAAAATTGAACAGCTGATTCCATTTTAATTTTGCATTCAAGTGATCCCAAGGCGGCAAGGAGGAGGCCCCGGAGAGGTATATGGAATACCTCTATGAGCCGACGACGCGGCCAACAAAGGTAGCGCTTTGAATGTGAATTTGAAATGAGAATCAGAATAAAAAGAGGTCGCGGAGAAGGGTGAGAAGCGCCCTTCTCCGATTTTTTAAAGAGCGTATACCGGGTCCCCACAAGGATCGGGTTCTTCCAAATGGATGTCCGTGGGCACGGGGACGCTGCTCCATCGGCTGACGCGCACCCATCCATCGCGCATCTCGCCCTTGGTCCGCCGCTCGGTAAATTTCCGCCGCTCAGTCGGCTCTTCTGCAAAATGATCCAGCACGACTCTTTCCCGTCTCTCTTCTCCGGTCCTTCGGTCAAGTCCGGAGCGTCTTCTGTTGTCAAAAAAGTTCATCATCGGGTCATCCCCTTTATCTTCATGCCAATTATCATCAGGCCGAGTTTTCGCCAGTTCAGCAAAAAGCCAAGAAACTCCCGAAAAAAATAGGGAACGAACAAAACGGGCTTTTCGCCATCTTGATGAATAGCTGCTGAATAGTTACCTATTTTGTTCCGTATCCTCCGGTTAGGTGTAGATGCAGATGGAAAACTTCCTGACCACCACCCTTTTCCACGTTGAATAACAGGTTATACCCGGTCGTGTCAATCGCCATCTCTCTGGCCATTCTTTGGGCGGTAAAAATCAGCTCCGATACGATCGGCTGATCCGCCGCTGTCAAATCGTTAATGCTCCGGATGTGTTTCCTTGGAACGATCAGTAGATGGACCGGGGCTTTTGGGCTGATGTCCTTGAAAACAACAAGGGTCTCATTTTCATAGACAAAGGCCGAGGGAATCTCTTTGTTGACGATTTTACAAAAGATGCAGTCTGACGCCATTTTCTTTCCTCCATCAAGTGATTTATTATTCGAGCGCGTAAAGCGTACCGGTTTCCGGAGAGATCCTCTGTAGATCAAACACCCACTTCCCAGCGGGTTCACTCACAGAAAGCGCGTGTGTCAACTCCTTTATAAAGGTTTTTCTGGGGATTTCAACCGCGCCGAAACGCATCAGGTGGTCTGTTTTCATCTGGCAGTCGATCAGATGAAACCCCCGGGACTTTAAATAACGAACCAGTACGGCGAAGGCCACTTTCGACGCATTTGGTTTTTGGGTGAACATGGACTCTCCAAAAAAGCATCGGCCAATGGCCACGCCATAGAGCCCGCCTGCAAGAATGCCATCGGCCCATGCCTCTACCGAATGGGCGTATCCTCTCTCATGAAGCCGGATATAGGCCTCGCCCATCTCTTCAACGATCCAGGTATCGGCATGTTTTTCGGTATGCACGGAGGCGCAGCCGGCAATGACCTTGCTAAACGCGTAATCGAAGGTGATGTTGAAAAGATTTCTTCTGATTATATCGGATTTAGGGGAGGGGATCGATACCCTCCCAACGAAGCCGATGCCAATAAGTTATGTAGCCAATTATCGTGATAGCGGAAT